>JASHSD010000318.1 GCA_030036985.1 Bryobacteraceae bacterium | reverse complement strand
ATACCCAACAGATCATTACGCTGAGGGGCGTGTATGTCATCACGACGAACACGACGGTGCACGATCTGATCAACCTGGCTTACTGGATCCATCCGAAGCAGCTGGCCGAGGCGCCGGCATGGGTGGAATCGGAGAAGTACGACATGACGGGGAAGCCCGATACGCCGGGCTCGCCGAACGTCGACCAGATGAAGAAGATGATTGCGAAGCTGCTGGCCGATCGGTTTCAGCTCAAATTCCATTACGAGAAGAGAGAGCTGCCGGTGTATGCGATCACGATCGCGAAAAGCGGGGCGAAAATTACCAGGAGCGCGTTCGATCCGAAAGACTTGCCCGGATGGAATTTCGGAAGAAATGCATCGGGAATGACGCTCACGTTCAGGAATTCGCCCATGTCGCAGGTCGCCGCCATATTGCAGAATTCGATGGACAGGCCGGTGGTGGATCAGTCGGGGCTTGACGGAAGGTATGACTTCACGGTGGCGTTCACGCCCGATGCGACGCAGGCGGCGCGTATGGGTCTGCCTCCGGGTCCCGCGGGCGATGTTGCCGATGCCGCTCCGGATCTCTACGCGGCGTTTCAGCAGCAGCTGGGATTGAAGCTGGAGGCCACTAAGGCGCCTGTGGACGTCATGGTTATCGACAAGGTGGAACGGCCTTCGGAGAATTGAAAAAAGAGACGTCCGATTCGCGGGCCGCGAGTGGACGTCTCTTTTTTCAACGACGGCAACAGGTTTCAACAGCGGGTTAAGCGGTGTGATTGTTTGCGTGATGCTTGCCGGCTTCTTCGGCGTGGTGAGTGGCGTGAACAAGGTGGCCATGCGCCACGTGGGCGTGGTGGCCGGCCGTGACGGAGTCGCCGGATTCGTGGTGCTCGGCGGCGTTCCGGTGATGCCGGGCGGCGTGCTCGTGGTGTTCGGCGGCTTTACGGTGGTGCTCTGCGGCTTCTTTCGACATAGAAGTTAGACCTCCGCTCAAAGATACAGGCGAAGTGTTACGGCGGAATCACGAGTGAGTAAACAAATCAAGTCTGCGCACCGCGCGTCCTGTTCCCGGCCCATAATTGTGGATGGAGTCGGAGAAATACCTTGGACACGGAAGAGGAGCGCCCTTTGCATCCAGACCTTGTGGAATACGGCCCGATACGGTTTCACAGCGACCCGAATGCGCTTTACGATCGCCATCTGCTGTTCGATTACGCCATCGATCCCGATCTGGCGTCTCCGCGCGAACGCTACGAGGCGGTCGCACGGTCGCTGCGCGATGTGCTGGCGCTGCGCTGGCTGCGGACGAAGAAGAATCACTACAGACTGGATCCGAAGCGGGCCTACTATCTCTCGATGGAGTTCCTGATCGGCAGGTCTCTGGCGAGCAACGTCTCAAACCTGCTGCTCGACCCGACGATCCAGGCGGCGTGCCGCGCGAAGAAGATCGACTGGTATGAGCTGCTGGACCAGGAACCCGACGCGGGTCTGGGCAACGGCGGACTCGGCCGGCTGGCGGCCTGTTTCATCGAATCGATGGCCACTATGGACCTGCCCGCCATGGGTTACGGGCTTCGCTACGAATACGGAATCTTCAAACAGGCGATTCGGAACGGATGGCAGCAGGAGCGGCCGGATAACTGGCTGCGCCGGCCCGATCCTTGGGAGGTCGTGCGGCTGGATCATATCGTCGAGGTGAAGCTGAGTTGCTGTTTTCAGATCAGGGGCGGCTTGCTGACGCCGGTTCCCGGCAAACCGTCGACCCTTCTCGGCGTTCCGTTCGACCGGCCCGTGGTGGGTTACGGCGGCCGCACCATTAACACCCTCCGGCTCTGGAACGCGGGCGCGCCGGACTCGTTCCACTTCCATCAGTTCAGCCATGGCGATTTTGTGGGCGCGGTCACGGAGACGCTGGCCGCGGAATCGATTACACGCGTTCTCTATCCGGACGATTCGACCGAGATCGGACGCGAGCTGCGCTTCCTGCAGGAGTATTTTCTCTGCGCCTGCTCCATGCACGATATTCTGCGGCGCTTCCGGGCCAACAACGAAGACTGGAACAAGCTGCCGGAAAAAGTGGCCGTGCAGCTGAACGACACGCACCCGACAGTGGCGATTCCGGAGCTGATGCGAGTCCTGCTGGATGAAGTCGAACTCGGCTGGGACCAGGCGTGGGATCTGACGCAGCGGACGTTCGCCTACACGAACCACACGCTGCTTCCGGAAGCGCTGGAACGCTGGCCGGTGGCGTGGTTCGAGGATATTCTGCCCCGGCACCTCGAAATTATCTATGAGATCAACCGGCGCTTCCTCGATCGCGTGCGCGGCCAGTATCCGGGCGACGAGGCGCGCGTGGGACGCATGAGCCTGATCGAGGGAACGCAATCGAGGAAAGTGCGGATGGCGAACCTGGCGATTGTCGGGTCGCACAGCACAAACGGTGTTGCGGCGATTCATACGTCGCTGTTGAAATCGCTCGTTGTCCCCGATTTCGCGCAGATGTTCCCGGAGCGATTCAGCAACAAGACCAACGGGGTGACGCAGCGGCGCTGGCTGCTGCTGGCGAACCCGCCGCTGGCAACCGCGATTACGGCCGCGATCGGCGACGGCTGGATCCGCGACTTCGCGCAGATTGCGCGCTTGAAGCCGCTGGCGGAAGATCCGCAGTTCCACACGGCGTTTCGGCTGGCCAAGCGCGCGGCCAGGTTGCGTTTTCTCGACTGGATGCGCGCCGCCACGGGGCAGACCGCCGATCCGGATACCATTTTCGACAGCCAGATCAAACGAATCCACGAATACAAGCGCCAGTTGCTGAATGCGCTCCATATCGTGGTCCTCTATAACAGGCTGCGCAAAACGCCTGGGCTCGATGTGGCGCGGCGAACGTTCTTTTTCGCGGGGAAAGCCGCGCCGGCGTATCAGTTGGCGAAACTGATCATCAAATTCATCAACAGCCTCGCGGCGGGGCTGGATGCGGACCCGATCGCGAGAGAGAAGCTCAAGGTTATTTTTCTACCGGATTACAGCGTGTCGGTGGCGGAGAGGCTGATTCCGGCGAGCGATGTTTCCGAGCAGATATCGACTGCGGGTTACGAAGCGAGCGGCACGAGCAACATGAAATTCATGATGAACGGCGCGCTGACGATCGGCACGCGCGACGGGGCCACGATCGAAATGGCCGAAGCCGCTGGCGAAGAGAACATGTTTCTGTTTGGGCTGACCGCGGATCAGGTGGAGAACTCGCGCGGATGGTATAACCCGCGATGGCATTACGAGCACGATCCGGAAACGCGCGAAGCGATCGATCTGATTCGATCCGGGTATTTCAATCCGGGCGAGCCGGGCATCTTCAATCCGATTCTGAATGTGCTGCTCGACGGCGGCGATCGGTACAGACATCTGGCCGACCTGGGCAGCTACAGCGAGGCGCAGGCGCGGCTGGGACGGTTCTATCTGGAGCCCGCGGCGTGGGAGCGGGCGGCGATTCTGAATGTCGCGGGCTCGGGCAATTTTTCCAGCGACAGGACGATCGCGCAGTATGCGCGGGAGATCTGGGGCGTCAACGCCTGCCCGGTCGACATGCAGGCCGGGGTCACGGCATCGCCGTCCTGAAGCCGCGGCAGGTGCAAAGCCGGGCAAAAGCCTTGGCAAAAGCCCGGCTTCACAGGTTCTTCTCCGGAAACCCGCGGGCTGGGCCAGCCCAGGCCAGGCGGATTGCCAATCCGCCGCAGGATACCATCCTGCCCTACACGGGAAAGCAGGTTCCGATCATGGTGACGCGCCGCCCCGGCTTGGACAATGTAGAAACTCCAAGCACAGACTAAAGTCTGTGTCACCGTGGCGCCCCTACAGGTACACCAGGCCTTTGCGCACGCCCAGCATGACCGCTTCGGTGCGCGTGCCGGCGTTGAGCTTGGCGAGAATCGAGGTCACGTGGAATTTGACCGTGTGATCGGAAATACCGAGTTGGTGCGCGATGATTTTATTGCTGGCGCCATCGGCCATCATGCGCAGGACTTCGATTTCACGCGGCGTCAGCGGTGCGGCGGGCGGTTTGGGGTCTGGTTCGTGCCAGGCGCTGAAGGCTCCGCTCTCCATGAGGACCGCGGATGCGGTCGTGGATTCGAACAGCGCGTTCGATGCGGCGAGGTTGCAGCTTCCCACGACTTCGAAGTGGTCGGATTCGGAGATGGCCGCGGCGAGTCCCGCGCGCGCGATGGGGGACTCGCCGACGATGAGGACGCGAATGCGGTCGTCTTCGATAGAGCTGTTTACGCCGCTGCTTCGTGTCTTAGCCGTACCGTTACCTCGCGCGGTTTGGAATCGCCGCGCAGGAATTGAATCGTCAGCAATTGCCCGCCGCGCTCGAGCGAGTCGCGCAGATCGTCGATGGAAGTGAATCGGCGGCCGCCGGCGCCCACGAGCACATCGCCTGGGCGCAGCGAGGCGTATTCGGCAAGGCTGTCCGCGGCAATTTCGAGAACTAATAAAGCGATGCCGCCGTCGTGCCTGCGGATTCGCACCGGTTCCAGGGTCACGCCGAGTTCGATCGGCGCGGGGTTGGTCAGCAGACGGCGAACGTCGCTGATCGGGATGGCGAGGCTGAGTCCGCCGGGGACGATCGCGGTGTTGATACCGATCACGTTGCCGTTGGAATCGGCGAGGGGTCCGCCGGAGTTGCCGGGCGCGAGACGCACGGTGGTTTGGATGAAGTCGGGTCCAACGGCGTGAACGACGCCGGTGCTCAGCGCGCCGGTGAAGCCGAGCGGGTTGCCGACGGCTATGACGACTTCGCCCGCGCGAACGCGATCGGAATCGCCGGCGGATGCGGGCGTGAGATCGCCGGCATCAGTGCGGAGGATCGCGAGGTCGCGGCGGCTGTTGCGTTTTTCAATGCGGGCGGGGGCGGTGCGGCCGTCCCAGAGTTCGATGTGGAGTTCGCCGGAACGCACGATGTGCGCATTGGTGACGATGGCTCCGGAGGCGTTCCAGATGACGCCCGAACCGGAGCCGTTGCGGCTGCTGCGGATCTGCACGGTGGAGCGCCGCAGTTGTTCGCCGATTTTGCCGATACTCATCGTTTCTTACCCTCAGCGGCTCCGTTCGCCGACGGTGACACGGAGTTCCGTGCGTTGTTCGCCGCGCAGTACGACTGCCGGCAGGTCTTTGCCGATGGCGCCGCGCAGTGCGGAGTGCAGGTCGTCGGTATCGGCGATGGGTTGGGCGGCGACTTCGGTGATGACGTCGCCGGCGAGAATGCCTCCCTTTTCCGCGGGACCGCCCGGCTCAACGCTGAGCACCATGACGCCGGAACGCTGTTTGCGATTGAGCGATGTGGCATAGGCGGCGGGCAGCGGGACGGGATGCAGGGTGACGCCGAGGTAGCCGTGTGCGATGCGGCCGCGTTCGAGCAGTTCCGCGGCGACGCGGGCGATGGTTGCGGCGGGGATGGCGACGGGCGCGGTCCGGGTCAGGCCGGTGGTCAGCATGCCGACGAAACGGCCTTGGGCGTCAACGACGGCGCTGCCGGAGGATCGCGGATAGGCGCCGATATCGAGGCGAAGGAGCGCATCGAGCTGGCCGCCGCGCCAGGTCTTCCAGGGACCGCCGGCTGTGCTGACGATTCCGACGGCGGCGAGAACGCCGGGGGCGTGGCGTCCGATGGCGACGACGATTTCGCCGCTGCGCGGCGCCGGGGCGGTGGTGAGCGCAGGCGCGGAGGCGTTGTTCACGCGGAGTACGGCGATGTCGGTGTCGGGGTCGCGGCCGGCGAGCGTGGCGGTGGTTCGGGCGCCGTCAGGGAGGACGACCGGGATTTCGTCTTCGCGGCGAAGGGCGTGGTCGGCGGTTACGATGACATCGTCCTGGTAGAGAAAGCCGCTGGAGCCGATGCGGTGCCGCGCTTCGATGGCGACGGCGGACGGGGCGGTGCGCTCGACGAGATCGGCGAGGCCCGTCGAGAAGGTGCTTAGAGGTTGTTCCATGACTTAAGCATGAGACGCGGAGGCATGGCGGCGCATCAGGCGAATGGGCGGGTGAGGGCCTGGTATTTGGGGGAGGTCAAGAAGAGACGCGACTAAAGTCGCGTGTCCTGGCCTGGATATCATGAGCGTGTTGGCGGGCGTTTATATTTCGTGGCC
>JASHSD010000317.1 GCA_030036985.1 Bryobacteraceae bacterium | reverse complement strand
CAGCAGGCGCGCGGCCTTGTCGCCTTCCCGCAGACGAGCCCGCGCCAGCGCCATCCAAAGCGAGCCGTGCGTGTACTGCCCGCCGTTTTCACGCAGCCCAGGCGGATAACCCATGATGTACCCGGGATTCGGCTGCGAATGGTCGAACGGCGGCGTGAACAGCAGCACCAGCTTCTCGCGCTCGCGCACCAGCCAGCGCTCGGCCGAATCCATCGCCTGGCGCGCCTTCGCCGCATCGGCCGCTCCCGAGATCACCGCCCACGACTGCGGCAGTGAATCGATGCGCGCCTCTTCGTTCGCGTGCGAACCGAGCGGCGAGCCGTCGTCGAAATACGCCCGCGTGTACCACTGGCCATCCCACGCCACTCTCTCGATGGTTCGCTTCAGGTCCGAAATGCGCGCGCGCCAGTTGGATGCCCGTTCCCGATCGTCGGCCCGCGTCTCCGCCAGTTGCGCGAATTCCTCCAGCACCGTGCAGAGAAACCAACCCAGCCATACGCTCTCGCCTTTGCCCTCGGCGCCGACCAGGTTCATGCCGTCGTTCCAGTCGCCATTCCCGATCAGCGGAAGCTGGTGCGGACCCAACTGCCATCCATGGTCGATCGCCCGAATGCAGTGCTCCCAAAGTGAGCCGTCCTGCTCCGCCGTGGCCGGATTGAACATCCGCTCGTGCTCGTTCGCGGCCAGAGCCGGGCCTTCGAGGTATGTCGCCCGCTCTTCCAGAATTCCGCCGTCTCCGGTGACCTTGATATATTGCGCGATCACGAATGGCAGCCACAACAGATCGTCCGAGCACCGTGTGCGCACGCCCATCCCGGTCTCGGGGTGCCACCAATGCTGAACATCGCCTTCGACGAATTGGCGCGATGCCGCGCGCAGAATATGTTCCCGCGTCAACCGCGGGGCTGTGTAAACAAACGCCAGGGAATCCTGCAGCTGATCGCGGAATCCGAATGCACCGCCCGATTGATACAGCGCCGACCGTCCCCAGAACCTACAGCTCAATACCTGATAGAGAAGCCAGCGGTTCAGCAGCAGATCGACCGACAAAACCGGCGTATGCACCGCGACCGCGCTGAGCGTGGAATCCCACCACTGCTTCGTCGCGTTCAGACTCGCTTCCACCTGCGCCGGGTCCTGATACCGTTCCACCAGCGTCCGCACATTCTCGACGGAATCCGCCTGGCCGAGCAGAAAGATCACCTCGGTCTGTTGTCCGAGATTCAGGTGGAGATTGATCTGCAACGCCGCGCAGGGGTCCGCGGCCGAGGCCGCGCGATTGTCCAGGCGCACGCGTCCGAGCGCAGCCGGATTCGCCGTCGAACCGCCGCGCCCCAACACCTGCACGCGATCCGAAGACCACGAATTCGCCTTCGGACTTACAGCCGCGAAGGCCAGCTGACCGCGCCACGCGCCCGTCCAATACTGGCGGGCCAGAATCGCCCCCGAAGGCCCGTCGCGCGAAGTCAGCACGCGCAGCTGCTGGTCTTCGCGATTCGACCCCAGCACCCAATCGTTGAACCAGGTGACCGTGATGCTCCGCGGCCGCGACGAATCGTTGCGCAGACGCAGCCGGCAGATCTTCACCGCGTCGCCGGAGCCATCCTCCCCGGTCGGAACGAAAACGGTCAGTTCCTGATCGATGGCGTGGCTGTTGTGCTCATAAACGGTGTAGCCTTGCCCGTGCCGCGCGCGATACGCGTCCTTCTCGCGGCGGGGCAGGGGAGTGGGAGTCCAGATCGCGCCGATGTCGTCGTCGCGCAGATAAATCACCTCGGATTGCGGATCGCTCACCGGATCGTTATGCCAAGGCGTCAGCCGATTCGACTGGCTGTTGCCGAACCAGGTGAAGCCAAGACCGCTTTCGCTCACCATCGTGCCGAACTGCGCGTTGGCGATCACGTTGACCCACGGCGTGGGCGTCGCGGCGCCGGGACGCATGTAGATGGCGTATTCGCGCCCGTCCTGCGTGAACCCGCCCATGCCGTTGAAATACGGGAGTTCGAGGAAGGGAAGGGGACGCGACGGTTCTTCCCCACTTCCGCCCGCCGGCACGAACGCCGGCACGGGGGCGCCTTCGACAGTTGCCGCCAGCTGCTGTTGCAAAGACCCGCGCGTTCCGTTCAGCACGATGCTCGACGCGGCCAGGATGAGCGTGCGGTGCTCTTCGGGAATCGCGTGCCAGTCGCGCAGGAACACGCCGCCGGGCCGATCGGTTCCCGCATCCGCCGCATGCGCTTCGATCTGCCGCGCGATCTGCGAGCGCAGCGGCGCGTCGTAACTGGGGCTTTCCTGGTTGAGAACGATCAGGTCCGCCTGGAATCCGCGCAGTCTCCAGTACGCGTGGGCGACGAGCACTTCCTTCAGCAGCAGGAGATGCCGCGCGTCCGACATGGTGACCGTCACCATGGGCAGATCGCCCGAAATTCCGTAAGCCCAAAGGCCGTCCTGACCCAGCCGGTTGCGGAAGAGACGATCGGACGCGGGACGCAGGCGTGGGTTCGGGTAAATCAACTGGCTCGCCAGCTCCTGGAAGCGATGCGCGGCGCCCGGCCCGATCCCGAGGAAGCGGAACTCGAGCTGCGCGCGCGTCCAGGCCATCTCGAACGCCCGCGAAACCGCGCCGGCGGCGGCATACTTGCGCGCGAGCGTGAGCACTTCGTCGCGCGTGGAGGCGACAGCCGTCGCGAAGACGATTTCGCGTCTCTCCCGCGGATCGAGCGACACGCGGCAGCGCAGACTGAAGATGGGATCGATTACCGTGCCCGCCGATCCGCTCAGCCGTGTGCGCAGCGTGTCGGGATTCTCCGGGGTTTTGCTGCGCCCGAGGAATTTCGCCCTGTCCGTCTCGAACTCGACGCCGGATGGGGTCTCGACGCCGATCAGAGCGTGCGCGGCCCAGATCGGCGTTTCTCCCGGCGCGCGCGGCCGGCGATGCGCCAGCAGAATCCCCGGCTCGGGGCACTCCGTCTCGACGAACATTTTGGCGAACGCGGGGTGCGCCTTGTCCGCGGCGTGCGGCGCCAGCGCCAGTTCCACATAGCTGGTCAGTTCCAGATGGCGCATGCGCAGCGAGCGGTTGACGATCCGCATGCGCCGCAGCTCCACGTCGTCTTCGACGGCCACCGTGACATCGGTCGTGGTTTCGATTCCCGAAACGCGCCGCCGCATCTCCGCGCGTTCGGCCGCGAAGCGTATCCATGTTTCGCCCAAACCGCCGCCCAGCGGCTTGTGCGAAACGCCCCAGATCTCGTCCGACCGCAGATCCCGAATGTAGATGAACTTGCCCCACGGATCCAGCGTCGGATCCGAGCGCCAGCGCGTGATATCGAAATTGTTCCAGCGGCTGTAGCCCCCGCCCGAATTGGTGACCATCAGCGCGTAGCGGCCGTTGCTGTGCAGATTGACGCGCGGCGCGAGCGTCTCCTCGGTCCATTCGCGGTCGGCGGCGTCTTCCGCGGGCGCGAGCCGGATGGGGGCCTGTCGCGCCTTCGTCTCGACTACGGGCACACGAGTGATCGGAATGCCTTCGAACAGAAGCGTCTCGACCGCGCGGATGCGCGGATCGGCATGGAATCGCCGCTGCATGGCGTCGCGGTGCAGGACGTTGTCGAGGGCGCTGAGGCTCATGCCCTGGTGGTGCGCCATATAGCAATAGATGGGCACGCCGCGCGGCCCGGCTTTGCGGCTTTCGCGGGAGAAGTCGATGGATTCGTAGAAGCCCATCGGGCCTTCCAGCCGCAGCCCCCGCAGCTTTTCGAGGTTGTCCGTAGCGGCGCCGGGATCCACCAGCAGCGCCAGCATGCT
>JASHSD010000316.1 GCA_030036985.1 Bryobacteraceae bacterium | reverse complement strand
AAGGGTGCTGCTCGATCGTCGTATTGCGGAGCGAATGGCGGCCCTGGAGTCGGCCGGCCTTCTTCGCTCGCTGCGCGCGCCGTGCGGCATCGACCTTTCCTCGAACGATTACCTGGGGTTCGCGCAGCATCCCGAGCTGAAGCGGAGAATGGCGGAGGCGGTATTGCGGGAGGGCTGCGGGTCGACCGGATCGCGCCTGCTGCGCGGCGAACGCGAGAAACTTTCCGCGTTGGAACAGCGCTTCGCCCGCTTCAAAGGGGCGGAAAGAGCGTTGTACTTCACCAGCGGTTATCTCGCGAATCTCGCGGTGCTCGCCACGTTTCCGGAAGCCGAAGACCTGGTGTTTTCCGATTCGCTGAATCATGCCAGCATCATCGACGGGATCCGGCTGTGCCGGGCGGCGAAGGCCGTGTTCCCGCACGCCAATCCGGTCCGGCTGCGGTCGGCTGTTGAATCTTCGGTGGCGGCCGGGCAGCGGTTTATCGTCACGGAATCCGTGTTCAGTATGGATGGCGATTTTGCTCCGCTCGGCGAATACAGGGCAATTGCGAAGCAGACGGGATGCACGCTGATCGTCGATGAAGCGCACGCAATCGGGGTTTTCGGCGACCGTGGCGCGGGCCTGCTCGAAGGCGCGGCTGGCCACGTGTTTCTAACAGTGAATCCCATGGGCAAAGCCTTCGGAGTGGCTGGGGCATTTGTCTGCGGACCCGCCTGGGCCATCGATTACATGGTGCAGCGCGCGCGGCCATTGATCTTCTCGACCGCCGCGCCTCCCGCCATCGCCGAGGCGCTGGATGCCGCGCTCGATCTGGTGGAGCGGAGCCCCGAGACACGCCTGCGCGTGATCCACCTCGCCCGCTTCCTGCGGTCGCTGCTGGCTGATGCCGGATTTCCAGTCGCCCGCGAAGGCTCCCAGATTATTCCGGTTGTGATCGGGAGCAATTCCGGGACGGTTGCCATTGCCGCGGCACTACAGCGCGCCGGGTTCGACGTGCGCGCGATTCGTCCCCCAACCGTGCCCGAGGGAACGGCGAGGCTTCGAATCTCGGTTAATGCCGGACTGACCGAGGAAATCCTGGTGGCCTTCACCCATGCGCTGAAAATGGCGGCGCTGAAAAGCGCAGCATGAACCAGGGCCTGTTCATAACGGGGACCGACACCAACATCGGGAAAACGGTTCTGTCGGCGGCGCTGATGCACCGCTATCGCGGCGAGATGAAAGTGCGCTACTGGAAGCCCGTCCAGACCGGTTTCCCCGAAGATGACGACACAGCCGTCGTGCGCACGCTCGGCGAATGCGGCGATGCGGAGATCCTCGACAAGGGTGTACGGTTGCCGCGGCCGCTCTCACCGCATCTCGCCGCCGAACTGAGTGGGGCGCATATTGACATGCATGCCGTGTCCGCGACCATGCGGGAGCCGGCCGGTTGGATCGTGGAAGGCGCGGGCGGAGTGCTTGTCCCGCTGAACGAGACAGACCTCATGATCGATCTGATCCGGCTGCTTGGAATGGTCGCCGTCGTGATGACGCGGTCGGCGCTGGGCACAATTAACCACACGCTTCTGACGCTGGAGGCCCTGCGATCAAGGCGCCTCCCCATCGCAGGCGTGGTGATGGGCGGAGAGCCGAATCGCGAGAACCGCCGGGCAATCGAGAAGTATGGCTGCATCCCGGTGCTGGGCGAATTGCCCCGATTTCCGGAGCTGGACGGGACTGTGCTGCGTGAGTGGGCGCTCACGGAACTTGATCGCCATGCCTGCCTGAGGCCGTTTCTGGCGGGAGATGCAAAGTGACGATCGAGGAGTTGGACCGTGCCCACCTATGGCATCCCTATACGCAAGCGAAGACGGCCGCTCCGCCGTTGCCGATCGTTTCGGCAAAGGGAGTCTGGCTGCACACTGAAGACGGCCGGAAAATCCTCGACGGCATTTCATCCTGGTGGGAGAACATTCACGGCCATAGCCATCCGCGCCTGAATGAGGCGCTGGCAAAACAAGCCGCACAGTTCGAACACGTGATGTTTGCCGGGTTCACGCATCGGCCTGCCGCCGAACTGGCGGAGCGGCTGGTCGGCGTCCTTCCACGCAATCTTTCGCGTATTTTTTATTCGGACAACGGTTCTACCGCCGTGGAAGTTGCGTTGAAAATGAGCTTCCAGTACTGGCAAAATCGCGGGCAGGCGGAACGGCGGAGTTTTGTCGTGCTGGATCACGCCTATCATGGCGACACGGTCGGCGCCATGTCGGCGAGCGCGGATTCGCCGTTCACCGAGCCGTTCCGGCCCCTGCTGTTTCGGACTGAGCGGGTCGATGCGCCCTATTGTTACCGCTGTCCGGTCGGACGTGAACGAGCGACCTGCAATATCGAGTGTCTCTACAGCCTGGAAGGAGTTCTCGCGGCAAAGGGAGACACAATCGCGGCAGTCCTGGTCGAGCCGATGCTGCAGGCCGCGGGCGGAATGATCGTCTGGCCAAAAGAGTTTCTGGAAGGGGTGCGGCGGCTCTGCGACCGCTACGGGACGCTGATGATCGCCGATGAGGTGTTGACGGGATTCGGGCGGACCGGGAAAATGTTCGCCTGCGAGCATGGGCCTGTGAGGCCCGACATCATCTGTCTGTCAAAGGCTCTCACCGGCGGCTATCTTCCGCTCGGGGTCACCGCCGCCACGGAAGAGATTTACGAATCGTTCCTGAGCGAGGACCGGCGGAAGACGTTTTTTCACGGCCATTCTTTTACAGCCAACCCGCTGGCGTGCGCCGTGGCGATTGCAAGTCTCGACCTGATGTGTGAAGAGCGGTCGTTGGAACGGGTGGGGAAACTGGAAGCGCTGTTTCGCGCGCGGATTGTTCCGCTCCGTTCCGTTACGGGAGTCGGCGATGTGCGCGTGCTCGGCGGCGTTGTCGCCGTCGAATTGGGGACGGCCGGCAGGAATGATCGACATGGATACCTCGAACCCGTCGGGCCGAGGCTCGCGGCGGCTTTCCTGAAGCGGGGACTGCTCCTGCGGCCGCTGGGCGATATTCTCTATTTCATGCCGCCCTATGCGATCACCGATGCGGAGGCGAATTGGGCGATCGACCAGATTGAGCAGGTGCTTGCGGAGTTCCGCGCTTCCTGAATCGCTATGGCGCGGCGGGAACGACAAAATCTTCGCTGTGAGCCGTACGTTCCAAAGCGCCCGCGACCGATACACCCACCGAGGTGAGCTGCGCCAGATCCTCGGCCCTGAATCCCTCATACGCGGCGAGATACAGCGACAAAACTCCGGTAACACGGCTGCCGGAGACGAGCGGAACCGCAAGGGCCGATCGCAACATGCTGAATTTGGAAGGATCGTCCAGGTATCCCGGCTCCACGCTGGGATTGCCGTTCACGATCGCTTTGCCGGTCTCCGCTACCCAGCCCGACAATCCCGCGCCCACCGGTATTTCAAGCGACGCGAACAGCCGGCAATCGCGGCCATCGAGCCATTCCGGCCTCAGGCGATCCCCGCGCCGGAGATAGACCACAAGCGTATCGTACGCAACCATGGCGGGGAGCGAGGAGCGCAGAGCCGCATAGACGCTGTCGCGGTCGGCGCATTGCGCGATGGCGCCGTTCAGACGATCCAGCATCGCCGAACGTTTTCCGGCCTCGGCTACCGAGCGCTGCAGGCTCAGCAGGTCCCGGTGGGAATCCTCCATCGTCGCTGTCTTTTCGAATCCGGCCGCCGGGGCGCTGCCCCGCACGACCTTGGCCCCGGTAGAAAGTTTGGCGATACGCCCTCCGCTTCCCACCATTCCGGCCAACTCGACATGGCGGCGCTCCAGTATCTCCACCACCCGCGGATCGAAACTCTTTCCGGCTTCGGAATGGACGACGCCGATCGCTTCACTCAAAGGCAATGCCCGGCGGTACTGCCTGTCCGTCGCCAGTGCGTCAAGGCAATCCACCGCGGCGAGAATCCGCGCTCCAATCGGGATCTCTTCGCCGGCCAGACCGTCCGGATAGCCGGTTCCGTTCCACTTCTCGTGATGCCCGCGGACTATGGGCGCAACTGAATAGGGGAAGCGGATACGCTCTACAATCTCGGCGCCCACTATCGTGTGCGTCTTCATTTTCTCGAACTCATCCGGCGTGAGCTTTCCCGGCTTGGAAATAATGTACTCGGGAACCGCCAGCTTGCCGACATCATGCAGCAGGGCGGCGGCCCGCAGCGCCTCCAGTTCCGTCTCGCTCAGTCCCAAATCCCGGCCCACCTCCACCGCATAGGTCTCTACTCGTTCCAGGTGATCGGCGGTAGTTTGATCCTTCGCCTCTATGGCGAGCGCCAGCGTCTCCACAGTGCGCCGGTGGAGGGCTGCCACCTCTTCGGCATGCACCTTGTCCTTCTCGGCCCTGGTCTTGGCTTCTTCGAGCCGGCCGACGTACAAGCGGGTGGACTCATATATCAGGTAGAGGATCGGCATCAGCAGCAAAGACGGCTGCCACCCGATCAGGCGGTCGGATATGCCGATTGCCCATGCCCCGGCTGCCCCGACGAGGTAATGCGGAAACGACCAGAAATAACCGTCGCGCCACACGCGCCAGACGTTCCTGCGCTCCGTCAGTGCGATCACGGTGGCGATCTGCAGCGTGTTGGCGAGAAAATACGTCGCCGCCGTGAGCAAGCCGCTGTGGATCCCCGGTAAATGATCGACGGTATAGGCTGCCTGAATGGAGCACGCCACGCTCGCGACGTTGAACGCAAGCCGGATGGCCCTGGGGCGCGTCTTTGCACAGACAACGGATTGCACCAGCGCACCGAGACAACCCGTAACCAACGCCTCCCCGAGGCTGAATTGGGAGATGCCAATCAGCACAAACAGGAAATTCATCGACATCGTGACGACAACCCCAGGCAGCCGGATTTTCATCCCTGAAGCGGCCAGAGCGATGAGGCTGAATGAGAGAAACCGGGCCTGATTCGCACAGCTCCAAGTCAACAGACCGTGTCCGATCGCGAACACGCCGGCGGCGATTACGAGCGCGATGTAAGCTGTAGAGCGGCGAGGCATTCTTCGGCGGTTCCTGCTACCCTATCGGCCGGATTTCAGCCGGACTTTATAGCTGCACCGAATAACGGCGAGGCGAGGGTCTGGAGAATCCACAATCCGCTGGCACGCAGACCGCGGGTGTTTCGGCAATTTGGAACGAGAACTGCTCCCTTGGACACGCGTGCGCAGGCACGGGCGCGCCAATGTTGTGCATTACGAGACGTCTTATGAAAATTGTCGCCGTTGGTTTTCTCGCCGCCGGTTTTGTCGCCCTTGGTTTTCTTCTGGCCGGCTGCGGTCCCCCGCGTGTAGCGGTGGGTGTCGGCCTTGGGCCTGCACCGATTTGTCCATACGGATATTACGAGACGCCGCCCTACGCTTGCGCGCCCGACGGATACTACGGACCGGAGTGGTTTTCGGGCGGCGTGTTTATCGGCGCCGGCCCTTGGTATCACGGACCGGCCGGGTTCTATGGCCATGTGGACCACGCCCTTGATGTTCGAAAGGGCTATCGTGGGCGGTTGCCTGCCCGCGGCGAGGCCCGCGCGCCGAACCGAGTCGCATTCCGTGGTCAAGCCATGCACAGCCCGCAGGGACGCGAAGCTCCTCGCGGACGCAGGTGAAATGCGCCGCATGGCCTGAGTTAACATAGGCCGACGTGGGTAATCTCGACCCAGCCGGTTGGGCCGTCTTTCGCGACCAAGCCCATCGGATGCTCGATGACATTCTGAGCTATATCGAAAACATCCGCGACCGGCCGGTCCGGCAGCCGATTCCGCAATCCGTCCGCGAGCGCTTTCACGCCGGGCTGCCCACGGCGCCTTCGGAATTATCGGCGGTTCACGAGCAATTCATGCAATACGTTCTGCCCTACGCCGCGGGCAACGTGCACCCCGGTTTCATGGGCTGGGTCCACGGAGCCGGCACTCCGGTGGGCGTTGTGGCCGAAATGCTCGCCGCCGGATTGAACGCCAATCTCGGCGGCCGCGATCACGTCCCCATCGAAGTCGAACGCCAGATTGTCGCCTGGATGCGTAAGCTGTTCGGTTTTCCCGAGGGCGCCACGGGCCTGTTTGTGACCGGCACATCCATGGCGAACCTCATCGCCGTTCTCGTCGCGCGCGATACGGAACTCGGCTTCGAGACGCGCGCTGTCGGCGTCGTAGCCCGCGAGAAGCGGCTCACGGCATATGCCTCCGAGGCCGTTCACGGCTGCATCGCCAAAGCGCTCGACATCGCCGGTCTCGGCAGCGGCGCGCTGCGCAAAATTCCGGTCGACCGCCGCTATCGCATCAACGTCGATGCCGCGGGCGCAGCCATTGACGCCGATCGGCGCGCCGGATTTACGCCGTTCTTTCTCGTCGGCTCCGCGGGCACGGTCGACACCGGAGCGATCGACGATCTCGACGCGCTGGCCGATCTCGCGCAAACCGAGCGCGTCTGGTTTCACGTGGACGGTGCCTGCGGCGCGCTGGGCATGCTCGCGCCTCAGCTCGCCCCGCGCCTGAAAGGCATCGAACGCGCCGATTCGCTCGCCTTCGATTTCCACAAATGGGGACAAGTCCCCTACGACGCGGGATTCGTCCTGGTGCGCGACGGCGTTCTGCATCGCCGGACATTCGCGATGTCCGCGCCCTATCTGCGCCGCGAAGCCCAGGGGCTCGCCGCCGGGCCGCCATGGCCATGCGATTTCGGACCCGATCTCTCCCGCGGCTTTCGCGCGCTCAAGACCTGGTTCACGTTTATGGTGTACGGCGCCGACGCCTTGGGAGCTTCGATCGCGCACACCTGCGAGATGGCGCGATATCTTGAAGCCCGCATCGCGCGGGAAACCGAGCTCGAACTGGCCGCGCCCGTCGAGCTGAACATCGTTTGCTTCCGCTTTCGCAGCGAGGACGCGCACCGCGTGAACGCCCGCATCGCCGTGGAACTGCAGGAATCGGGCGTCGCTGCGCCTTCCACCACGATCCTCGAAGGAAGGCTCGCCATTCGCGCGGCCATCGTCAATCACCGCACACAACCGGGAGATCTCGATGCCCTGATCGACCGCACCATCGCCATCGGCCGCTCTTTCCGCGAGAAGGCGGAGCACAGCGGCGGATCCGTCGATTCCCTGCCCGTCCATTCCCCGCCCCGCGCCGCGCGTGAAAAAGCGCTGCGCCAAATCGAAGCGCGCATCGATTCGGGTGGAAAGGCGGGCGAGCCGGAGTCGCTCGACCTCCAGCTCGAAAGAGCCGGCCTCCTTGCCGATCTTGGGCGCACGCGGGAAGCCCGCGACGCTTACCTCGCGATTCTGGCGCGGTGGCCTTACGATCGTCTCGCGCTCAATCGGCTCGGCACGCTGCTGCACTTCACAGGCTTCCGCACCGCGGCGCGGACCGCCTTCGCCGCGGCTGCCGCGCGTCATCCCGACGATCCGATGAGCCATGTCAACCTGGCCAACGCGCTCTGCGAAAACCGCGAGTTTGATCGCGCCCGCGAGCATTATGAAGCGGCGCTGCTCCTCGATCCGGATTACGCGGAGGCGCATCGCGGCCTGTCGTACGTTCTCGCCGAGGAAGGCCATCTCCACCGCGCGGCGGAGCATCGCCGCAGAGGGTTCGAGCAACGCGCGGTGCGCACGCTGCCTTATCGCGGCGAAGCATCTCCCGTGCCGGTGCTGCTTTTGATTTCGGCGCGCGGCGGCAACGTCCACATGCTTCATTTTCTCGACGATCGCGTCTTCGAAACCACGGTGGTCGTCCCCGAGTTTTACGATTCCACCCGGCCGCTGCCGAGGCATCGGCTGGTAATCAACGCAATCGGCGATGCGGATCTGGATCCCGATGGGCTCGCGGCCGCGCAGTCGCTGACCGCGCTGAGCGGCGCGGCGGTGCTGAACAAGCCGTCGTCCGTGATCGCGACCGGCCGCGCCGACAATGCGCTCCGGCTGGGGCGGCTGTCCGACGTGATCGCGCCGGCTACGGTCACGCTGTCGCGCGATCTGCTGACCGCGCCCGCGCTGGCTCGCCACGGTCTGCATTTTCCCTTGCTGCTGCGAAGGCCGGGCTTCCACACCGGCCGTCATTTCGTACGCGTCGAGAACGCCGATTCGCTCGACGAGGCCGCCGCCGGATTACCCGGCGCCGAACTGACCGCGATTCAATATCTCGATTCCCGCGGCGCCGACGGCAAGGTCCGCAAGTATCGCGTGATGATGATCGACGGCCGGTTGTATCCGCTGCATGTGGCGATTTCGAGCCACTGGAAAATCCATTACTTCAGCGCCGAGATGGCCGATTCCGCCGAACACCGCGCCGAGGACGCGGAGTTTCTCGAAAACATGCCGGCAATCCTCGGCCCGCGCGTCATGGCCGCGCTCGAATGCATTCAGCGCACGCTCGGACTGGATTATGCGGGCATCGATTTCGGTCTGAGTCCCGCCGGCGATGTTCTGCTGTTCGAAGCGAACGCCGCCATGGTGGTCAACCCGCCGGAGCCCGACGAGCGATGGGATTACCGGCGTCCCGCCGTGGATCGGATTTACGCCGCCGTCCGCCGCATGCTTCTGCAAAACGCGAAATAACCCGACATTTCGGCGTGGCTCGGACATGCGACTTCAGTCGCTTGTCCCTTGAGTTTCTACATTGTCTTGGCGGGCAGAATGGTGGTACAGGCTTCAGCCTGTGAAGGAGACGCGACTTAAGTTGAGTCGCGTCTCCTACTTCTCCCGCAACTACATTTGCCGAGGACATTAGTAGGTCCGGGATGACGATGACGTCGCGCCGATCACATTGCTCCAAATAAAATTCATCTCCTTGTCACATACGATTGTTAACCTTCGTAGGGTCTCGGAGGCCCATCCCCAACAATGAAACGTAAATTTCTGCTTTGCACGGCACTCCTGGGTTTCGCATCGACGCTTGCTCAGGCAGGAACCGTCTCGCTCGTCGTCGGAACGCCAGGGAACGACAATCTGGCAACGCCAACCCTGTTTTCGCCGAATCTGGGTGGGCTCCTTCTTAACTTCGCTAACCTCAACACGGGACTGAGTTGTGAGGAGGGCGTCACGACAGATTGCCCCACGTTCAATCCTTCAACCTACGCCGGTTCCGGAGTAACGATTTCCAGCCCCAATGGTCTGCTCGAATATCCCTACAGTACCCAAGGTCCCGCGTCTAACCCGGTGGAGTTGTTCGATGAAGGCGCTGGGGGGACCGCGGACACTACCATCGGTCTGAACTTCGCGACAACCGCGATTGGCGTCGGCATCTCCGACTCCGACGATCCGGTAGAAGTTCAACTGGAAGCGCTGGGCTTGGGTGGCGCCGATCTCGGCACGTTCGACGTCTCGACGGATGTCGTTAATGCGGAATCGGCGCAGAACTACGCGAACACTTACTTCGTGGTGGAAGATACTACAGCTGAAATCTATGGCCTTGAGATTACCCAAACCGACTCAAGCGTAAATAATTCCGGCCTGGCAATCTCCGATGTGCAGGTGGTGACTCCCGAGCCTTCCTGTTTTCTGCTTCTGGGCGGAGGCATGGCGTTGATCGGCGGCTTCAGCCGGCGGCGTAAGAAAGCCTGACGAACCGCTTCCCCCGTTCACAGATTCCACGACGATTCACGACAGGAGAAAACGATATGCGTCTATCCGTTTCAATAGCGAGAATTGCGAGTTTATCCTTGGGCCTCGCCATGATTCCGATCATCGCCTGCGCTCAAACAGCCCCCACGACGCCGATTCAGCACGTGGTCGTAATCTACGGCGAAAATATCTCCTTCGACCACTATTTCGGCACATATCCTTCAGCGACGAATCCCCCCGGAGAGCCGCGCTTCGTCGCCCTGCCCGGCACACCATCGGTAAACGGTTATCTCGCCAATCCGACGCTGCTGACCAGCAATCCCAACTTCACCAACACGTTAAACGGCACGGGCGCCGCCAATCCGTTCCGTTTCAATCGCAGTCAGGCTTATACGGCCGACATGAGTCACAGCTACAAGCCGGAGCAGGAAGCATACGATCTCGGCGCCCTGGACCTTTTCCCGAAATATACGGGCTCGGCGGGCGGAACCACGATTCTCACTCCGCCGGCGGTCCAGACCACGGGCGAGGTGATGGGTTATTTCGACGGCAACACCGTCACCGCGATGTGGGAGTACGCGCAAAACTTCGCGCTGAACGATAACAACTTCAACACGCAGTTCGGCCCGTCTTCGCCCGGGGCTATTAATCTGATCTCGGGTCAGACGAACGGAGTCGATCAAACCCTCACCAGGAACGCTGCCGGCACCAGCGACGAGATCGCCGACGGACAGGGCGGTTACACGGAAGTGGGCGACGCCGATCCTTACGGCGATGTCTGCTCGGGATCGACCACGTTTCAGATGAACTTCAGCCCGGCCAACATCAACGTAGGCAATCTGCTCAACAACGCGGGGGTTACCTGGGGCTGGTTCCAGGGCGGATTCGATCTTCAGATTATCAACCCGAACGGGACCACGGGGTGCAACAGGAGCACCGTGTCGCCGGTCACGGGATTGACCGAGGCCGACTACGTCCAGCACCACAACCCGTTCCAGTTCTACCCCAGCACGCAAAATACGATGCACTTGCGCCCCGTGGGGACGATCGGCACTACCGATCAGGCCAACCATATGTACGATATCAACGACTGGTTCACCGCGGTGTCTAACGGAAACCTGCCGTCTGTCAGTTTCCTCAAGGCGCAGGCTTACCAGAATGCGCATCCCGGCAACTCGAATCCGCTCGACGAACAAGCATTCGTGGTCAACGTGGTCAACACCATCATGGCATCGCCCTATTGGGACACCACCGCCATCATCATCGACTACGACGATTCCGACGGCTGGTACGACCATGTGATGGCTCCGATCGGCAACGCTTCGTTTTCGACCGACGATTTTGTCTCGGGAACGGATAAATGCGGGATTTCGGGAACCACGCCCCAGCTTCCGGGTCC
>JASHSD010000315.1 GCA_030036985.1 Bryobacteraceae bacterium | reverse complement strand
TGTTGTTTTCCCAGAGCGTGTCGTCGGCATCGAAAATCAGGTGCTGACGGCCATGGATTTTCATCGGTAATAGGGGGTCGGCGCGGGCGGCGCGAGGCGGAACGGGATCTCAACCACCACATCCACAGCGACAGGCTCTCCATGGCGCGTGGCCGGCGTGAACTCCCATTTCGACATCGCCTCTTCGGCGCTCTTGTCGAGGCGCTCGTCAATCCCGTGCACCAGCTCGATGTTTGAAACACGGCCGTCTTTGCCGATCACGCAGGCCAACTGCACCTTGCCTTCGACTTTGTCGGAAATCGCGGAAGCGATGTATTTGGGATCCACTTTCCGATGCGCCTCGGGCGGCGAGATGGGCGCAAGGCCGGCCTCATGGGCCGTGCGGTCCGCATACCACATAAGCCAACTGCCCGAATAGCTCGTCAGATTCGGCATCTGGATCGCCATCATGTAGATGTCGCGGCCGTTGAAGCGCGGATCGGGCGCGCTTGAAACTTTCACCGCTCCCGGAGGATTGCTCTCGTGCGCCTCCGCGGTCGGCTGCGGCGTGCTTAGGCGCGCGGCGGAACGTAATGCAAGCTCCGAAGTCGGCGCGGCGAAAGTCTGCGCGATGAGATCCGGCTTGGCTTCCTTGTTTCCCCCGACGTACAGATCCGGGACGCTGATGCCGTTGCCCGGTCCCGCGGCATTCGCGCCTTCGGGACGAATCTTCAGACCCGCGGAGAACTGCGCGGCAGCCGAATCATGAGGCAACGCGATCGGAACGTTGGCCGGATTCAGCCCCACCGCCGCGAGGCTGAGATCGCGCGAGTTGGCCTGAATTACTGGCGCGGGCGAGTCGACCATAGCGGGCTTCGCCAGCGCCGTCTGCTTCCGGGGCGGCGCGGCGAAGGGCCGTGTCGGTTCCTTCGCCGCATAATCGAGGTCCGGAGCCACGGCTTCGGTTTCGACCGTCGGGGCCGAGTCCACATGAACGACCTCCGTGATCTTTTGCGGGACCCGCCGCGGCGGTGGAACGAAGCGCCGCGTGATTTTCGGGGCATCCGGCAGCCTGACGGGATCCAAAGGCAGCGCCCGGATTTCGGGGGCATTGTCGGCGATTTCGATTTTCGCGGCCGGCGGCTTCACCACATCCGGCGGCGTCGTGAACGGCTTGGCGACCTCCGGCATGCGGATCGCGAGGATGTTCGGCAATGCGATGGGCTTGGGCGCGGGAATCTCGGGCGCGGGCGTCCAGACCATCTGAATGCGTTTCGGCGCATCCTTGCGGGCGGCGACGATCTCCTGCTTCGCTTTCACCGCGGCCCGCAGGGGCTTTCGCTCCGCCTTGGCTCGCGGCGGAATCACTGAAGGCAGCTCCTTGAATTTGTACCACACCAGCTTCTGTTCTTTGCCCGCGATCGCCTGCTTGTATTCCGATTGCGCCGGTTGCGGCAATCTGATGGCGGGCGCGTGGATGAGCGCGAGGAAGGCGATGCCATGCACAGCGGCCGAAATGGCCCGCGGCCTGAAGTCCCCGCGCCGTTTTCCCGCTCCGTCGAGATAGAGAGTGAGCGACATCTCTCTTATGAGATACCGGCGGGCGTGTGGCCCGACCCGTTCAGCGGCGCTGTGTGTTTCATCTTTTCCGCGTAGAGCCGGCGCGACAGATAGCCGTCAGCGAAATCCGCGAACATCCGCAGCCGTTCCGCTTCCGACCGGCTGCGCTGCAGCATGTTCTGGAAATCGAGATCCTCCAGACCCTGAGCCAGTTGAAAACTCAGCAGCGGATGGTTCACATCCGGCTCGGCGTCCTTCGATTCCGGCAGCGCGCGCCGGATTCTGTCGAAGGCCTCGTGCGCACGCCTGCGCAACTCGGCGGTCACCGGGGCTTCATCCTCGTCGTCGAAAAAACGAACTTCGCCGCGCAGGTACTCTTTCTCCTGGTCGAGCGAGACGATCTCGAACCGTCGGCGGCCGCGCGCAATCATGTCGAAGCGGCCGTCCGGATAGCGGCGAAGCACTTCCTCCACCACCACGGTGCAGCCCGCGTTCACGATGCCGCCTTCCTTTGCCAGCACGATGCCGAATTCCGTGCCTCGGGCTTCGGCCTCGCCGACCATTTCCTTGTAACGTTCCTCGAAGATATGCAGGGGAATTGCGCTTCCGGGGAACGCCACAAGCTGCAAGGGGAAGAGGGGGAGCAGCCGGCTCATAGTGCTATTATTGCGTTTCTTCGATCCGAATGGGTTCGCTCGAGGGAAAAGTCGTCATCATCACCGGGGCGTCAGAGGGAATCGGCGCCTGTCTGGCTGCGTCTCTGCGCAGGCGCGGCGCTCGTCTTTCTTTGAACGCGCGGAACGAGGCGAAGCTTTCACGCGTGGCCGGCCTCGACGATTTGATCTTCCCCGGTGATCTTACTGAGGCCTCCGTTCCTTCCACGCTGATCGCGAAAACAGTCGAGCGTTTCGGCCGCATCGATATTCTGATCAACAATGCCGGGCGTGGTCTTTATTACACGGCTTCCACAACGCCTCTCGATGAAGCCCGCGCTCTCTTCGAGCTGAATCTGTTCGCGCCGCTGGAGCTCACACAACTGGCGACGCCGCATCTTCGCCAAACCCGCGGCATCGTAGTGAATGTGGCGTCGATTGCGGGGCACGTGAGTCTGCCGTGGCTGCCGGTGTATTCGGCGAGCAAGTTCGCCCTGGCCGCAATGACTTCGGCGCAGCGCACCGAACTGAGGCGCGCGGGCGTCCATGTGATGGGAGTGTTTCCCGGGTACGTGAATACGGAATTTCAAATGCATGCCGCGGGTCCGATGCCGCCCGAGCGTGTGTTACAGGGCAAACGGTTTGCGATTTCCCCCGAAGAATGCGCCGAAGCGACCGTCCACGGGATCCTTCAGCGCAAACGGACCGTGGTCGCGCCGCGCAAGGGATGGCTGTTGATATGGGCGAATTGGTTGTTTCCTTCCTTTGTGGAGGCGCAGCTGGAACGGGCACTGAATGGATGACAAGCTGAAGCGCTCGCCCGGGGTCTACCTGACGGGCTTCATGGGATCCGGCAAAAGCACGGTCGCGAGAGTCCTGGCCGACCGTCTGGGATGGGACTTTATCGACCTCGACAGCGAGATCGAGAGCGCCGAGCAGACAACCATTGCCGACATTTTCGAAGCGCGCGGCGAACCCGAATTCCGCCGCATCGAGACCGCAATGATTCGCCAGGTGATGCGCAAAATCGACCGCGGCATGGCTTCGGTCATTGCCTTGGGCGGCGGGTCGTTCGCGCAGCCTGCTAATGCGGCGCTGTTCGAGGAGCACGGCATTTCCATTTGGCTCGATTGCTCGCTCGAAACCATATCGAGGCGCATCGGCGAACCGGATTCGCGGCCGCTGGCCCGCGATCCGGAGGCGTTTCGAAGGCTGTATGAAGAACGCCGCGCCGCTTACAGCCGCGCCCATTATCGCGTCGATGCCGAATGCGACCCGGAACAAGCGGTGGAGACCATCCTGGGACTCCCGTGCTGGAAATAACCGGTGAAGCGTAATCTCCGACGGGACGCGAAGGCCATTCTGATGGCCGTGCTCGCCGCCGCCGACCCTACTGCCGCGGTCGAGCAGGTGCTGCGCGCGCGCGAGGATCTCGAGAGCTACAAACGCATCTTCGTCGTCGGCGCGGGCAAGGCCGGCGGCACGATGGCGCGCGCCGTGGAGCATCTGCTGGGTCCGCGCATTGCCGCGGGCTGCGTCAACGTGAAGGACGGGGAAACGGCTAAGATGCGCCTGATCGAGTTGCGCCAGTGCGGGCATCCGGTGCCCGACGAACGCGGGCTGGCCGGGGCGAAACGCATCGAAACCATCTGTGGCGATGCGGGCGAAAACGATCTGGTGATCTGTCTGCTTTCCGGCGGCGCTTCGGCCCTGATGCCGTATCCCGCGCCGCCGATCACCATGGCCGAGAAGCGCGAGACCACGCGGCTTCTGCTGGCCTGCGGCGCCACCATCCACGAGATCAACGCGGTGCGCAAGCACATCTCCGCGATCAAGGGCGGCCAGTTGGCGCGCTTCGCCGCGCCCGCACATGTGCTCAGTCTGATTCTTTCCGACGTGGTGGGGGACGATCCGGATACCATCGGCTCGGGTCCGACCGCGCCGGACAGGTCGACGTTTGAGAGCGCGTTCGGGGTGCTCGGAAAGTACGATCTGCGCGACCGCGTGCCGTTGCGCGTGCGCGAGCGTCTGCGCAACGGCGCGACCGAGACCCCCAACGAATCCGATCCTTTATTCGAGAATGTCGAGAATATTGTTGTCGGCAGCAATCAGAAATCGCTGGAGGCGGCCGCGCGGGAGGCGAAGAATCTCGGATACCGCGCGACGATCCTCTCCAGCACGATTCAGGGCGAGACGCGCGATGTGGCGCGCATGCATGCCGCGATCGCGCGGGAAATCCGGCAATACGGGCAGCCGCTGCGCCCGCCCGCGTGTGTGATCTCGGGCGGGGAGACGATCGTGACGATGACCGACGGCTGCGGCAAAGGCGGCCGGAACCAGGAGTTCGCACTGGCGGCGGCGATTGATATCGCGGGATTGGAAGACGTTCTGATCCTCAGCGCGGGCACGGATGGGACCGATGGCCCGACCGATGCGGCCGGCGCTATGGCGGACGGCAGTACGGTGTCCCGCACGGCGCTGAGCGCGGAAGAAGCGCTGACCGGCCATGATGCGTATCCGTTTTTCGAAGAGAATGGAGACTTGGTCGTCACCGGTTCTACGGGGACGAACGTGATGGATCTGCATCTGATTCTGGTGGCGTGATTCGTTTCAATGCGACCATGCCGCCGCTCATGTCCGGCTCCGGGACAGGCCGGGCGCGGCTCACGTACCGGGTCATCTGCTCATCCCCGGCGTAACGGCGGCCGTTCATTACCTCATCGCGGTTTGTCAATCGTATACGAAACGTCTCGATAGAGACGTTGGAGCGAACGCACTGAAAGCTCACGTCACCCAGACACACTATGTAGAAAAAAATAGCGTCGGGTAAGGGTAAAGCTCAGATGCTTTGTCAATCGCGCAGTGGCTCACATGAAAATATCTGTGCTCGATCGCGCTGTGCGAGCCAGCTTCAATTTTTGGTTTACCCCAGCCCATCCTCGCCCGCTCCTCTTCGGACCTGCCAAGGACTCTTTTGAACCATCGACGGTGGAGCCTTGAATCGCGCCGGATAGGGTGGTGATACCAGGCGAACTCCAGATTTGGGACAGTCGCAAGGACGAGTTCTACAAAGTTTCCGGAGGCGGGTCTTACACTGATCGGATCGGGACAGGCGTCCTTCACTGTCTGCCACCAGTTCTCTGGGACACTCAGCCCGAGGTCATATCCATTCGGCCCCTGATCCATTATGAAAAATACCCGGAAAACCGGATCAGGCCACGGCCCGGCCTTCGCCTCTTCAATCTCGTCGTCAGCCGCTTCGCCGCGCAACTCGACGGCGAAGGTGCCCGGTCTTTGCATATCAGGTATGCCCGAAGGGTGACGTGCGAGTTGCTCCACAATACCGACCGCACCCACAATTTCTTCAAACCGCAACGATTTTCGAAAATGGGGCTTGCTCTCTGAGTAGACAAGTGGCTCCCCGAACGTGTCCGAAGGCTCTAGCACGGTGAAAGAAATTCCGTTCCGCAATACGCGATGTTCGGACACGGCAGCGAAGGGCGTCTGGCGGTTTTCGTCCGCCGTCCGGTCCTCATACAACCGCCAGGCTGACGCCAATCGATACCACTGCCCCTCGGTTGCAAGTTTGAAATCGATCAGAATCCTCGGCCAGTTCGGCGTGACCTGAACGCGGAAAGGGTGAAAGCGCCACGGCGGCTTCACGGTCTCCTCGCGAGTCCACATTATCAAGAAATACAGCCCGAAGAACATCAGCCCAAGGGCGAGCCCCGGACGCAGGGGAAGGCCCGCGATGTAAACAGTGAGCACACATGCGACGAGAGCGGGAAAGATGATTTTCACTACGACCGTCATGCTCGTGACGAGAACAGGTCTTAGGTGGGGCCAAACGGGTTCGATGAACGCGATCCAAAACGCCCGGCCCACTCGGTTAGACCGATGTGTCCTGCTGTGGCCGCCGATCAAATCTTCATCAGTCCGAGGCAAGGATGGCTCCTCAGCGCGCAATTTCGAACCCTGGAAAATGCCAGGAGTCAGTCGATTGCTCTGCGTGTTACTTATATTCTATCGACTCATAGTCTACAAAATTTAACGATGGGCGTTTGATCTCCGCCCTCAAAGCGAAACGCCTTCTGGCTTCCCGGCTGCGCGAACTTCGGAAGGGGCAGGGCTGGTCCCAGGAGAAACTCGCGGAGATCGCGGACATGCACAGGACATATCTCGCCGGGATCGAGCGAGGTCTCAGGAATCCATCACTGGAAAACCTGGTCAAACTCGCGAATGCCCTCGGAATAACCTTGGCGGAACTGTTTCAGGATTAAAGCCCGAACCTGTGGGAAAATACGCTGAGTCGGAATCGACGCTATAGCTGGTCGTCCGAGACCTGACAAGGAGAATCAGCGGATTTACCGAATGTTGATCGGTGAGAAATTCAGCGGCGACAGCAACAAAGTCCTCATGAAGGAGCAGCACCGGCTTTATGGCGACATGCTGGCTTGTTTACACGGGAAACCACGAGACCGCTATCTCGATGCATGCCGAGTGACGCTGGTCGATACGGATAGAGAAGAACGCCTCCCGTGGCGAGCCCCGCCGACTTCGCCGTTTTTCCAGGTTGCTCAGCTTGCCGTACTCATCGATACTGAACGGCGGCACACCGTGCGTGGCGCCGCGAAACCAAATCAGGAAGCAGAGAACGCGAGGTGAATGATGCGTTCCCGTCATACGCGTTATCGTCGCACGGTGGAAAAACGGTAGATAGTGGTCGATTGAAAATGAACTCCCGCCGGCAGCACAGTCGAAGGGAAATTCGGTTTGTTGGGCGAATCCGGAAAATGCTGGGTCTCCGTGCAGAAAGCGGCGCGGGGGCCGTAAACCTTACCGCCCTTACCGTTCAGGCGGGGCAGCGTATTCGCCGTGTACAACTGCAGCCCCGGTTCGGTGGTCACGACTTCCATGCTGCGTCCCGATTTCGGGTCTTCGATTCTGGCCGCGATATCCAAAGAAACGCCCCCGTTATTCAGCACGAAGTTATGATCGTACCCTTTGCCGAACGTGAGTTGCTCGTTGGCGGCGTTGATCCGCTCGCCGATCGCGTGGGGCGTGCGGAAGTCGAACGGCGTCCCCACGACGGGGGCCAGTTGCCCGGTCGGGATCAGGCTGCTGTCGACCGGCGTGAAGCGATCTGCATAGATTGCAACCTTATGCGACAGGATGTTGCCTTCACCTTGCCCGGCGCCTTGCCCCGCCAGGTTGAAGTATGAGTGGTTAGTCAGGTTCAGGATCGTGTCTTTATCGGTATCGGCGCCATAGTCGATCTGCAGCTCGTTGTTATCGGTGAGCGTATAGGTCACCGTCATCGAAAGATTGCCGGGATAACCTTCTTCACCATCGTTGCTGACGTAGCTCAGTTCGAGGGCCTGGTTGGGTCCCTGTTTCGCGAACCACAGGCGCTTGTCGAAACCCCGTAAGCCGCCGTGCAGGGAATTGTCGCCGTCGTTTTTCGCCAGAGTGTAATCCATGCCGTTGAGCGTGAATTTTGCGTGCGCGATGCGGTTGGCATACCGTCCGATGATGGCGCCGAAATAAGGCTGCGGCTTGAGGTAATCCTCAAATTGATCGAAGCCGAGAACCACATCGCCCATCGCGCCGGTCTTGTCGGGCATTTTCAACGACACCACCACGCCGCCGTAAGTCGAGATGGTGGCCGAAGCGCCTTGGGCGTTGGTCAGGGTGTAGAGGTCAACGTTGTCGCCCTGC
>JASHSD010000314.1 GCA_030036985.1 Bryobacteraceae bacterium | reverse complement strand
CGCGCGCCCGGCGGCCGGAGAACACCATCCCCGCGTTCAAATACGCCATCGGGCAGGGCGTCGATGTGCTCGAACTCGACGTCGCGGTCACGAAAGACAATGTCGCGGTCGTTTCGCACGATCCGCTCATCAACGCGACCATTTGTTCCGGTCCGAAAACCGGCATTCCGATCCACACTCTTTCGCTGTCGGAGCTGCACCAGTACGACTGCGGCGCGAAGCAGAATCCGAATTTCGCGACGCAGGTGCCGGTGCCTGGGACGCGCATCCCGACCCTCGACGAGGTCTTCGACCTGAGCAAAGGAACGAAGGTGTGGTTCAACGTCGAGACGAAGATCTTTGCCGACAAGCCGGAGCTGACGCCCGGCCCCGAGCAGTTCACGCAGATGATTCTCGATCTGATCCGCAAGCACGGAATCGAGAAGCGCGTCATCCTGCAAAGCTTCGATCCCCGAACCACGCGCGCGATGAAGCGCCTCGACCCCTCGATCCGGCGCGGCGCCTTATTCGAGACCGATCGTCAATGGCCGGAAGTTGCGCGCGAATTCGAAGCCACCATCATGGGCCCGCTTTATTCGCTGGTGACGAAAGAGCGCGTGGCCTGGTCGCACTCCCAAGGTCTCGAAGTCGTGCCATGGACGGTCAACGCTCCGCAGGACTGGCAAAAGCTCGCGGATGACGGTGCGGACGGCATTATCTCGGACGATCCGGCATCTCTGATCGCCTGGTTGAAGCAGAAGGGGCTAAGATAGCCCACCTCCGTGGACACCGCTCCTTAACAGTCGCGGCTCGGAAACACTCCAAACCTACCGAGCCGCGCATGTCAGTAAGCGTCCGCTTTGTGCTACTTCTTATCGGGCAAAGCGAACACGTAAAGCGCATTCCCATAGGACGGGTAATGCACGTCCGGCTCAAGCACAGTAGGCACCATGCGCGGGCTTCCACCGCCTAAGCCCGTCGTTACCGCGACATACTGTTTCCCCCCGACGCTGAATGTCAACGGAAAGCCCTGTACAGATGTTCCCAGACGTGTCTCCCACAGCGTCTTACCGGTCTTCACGTCGATGGCGCGAAAAACCCGATCCATATCGCCCACAAACGCAATCCCGGTAACAGTGGGAAGCACGGCCGTCATAAAAGGTGTATGCTGCCGAATGGCCCACAGTTCTTTAAGTGTGCGCACGTCGTAAGCCGCAAGTTTGCCTTCCTTGCCGTCCGATCCCGGCGATTGAAAGAACCGCCGCGTGGCGCCACCCGCGCTGCCGCCGCCTTCCTTCAGATCGATCTTCTGCGCTTTCATCTCCTGGCAGCTTTCGCGGACAGGAATGATAAGAGCGTTGACGCCCGGGTTATAACTCATCGCATGCCAGTTGTGGCCGCCTTCGGATGTGGGGCAGCTCTGTATCCACTCGCCCACCTGCTGCTCGACGATATCGTTGCGGTAATGCGGTTCGCCGGTTACCGGGTCATAGGAGTCGTAGATGTTCTGAAACACGGTCTCCTTATGACCGAGGTACTTGCCGGTCTTACGGTCCAGCTTCCACAAAACTCCGGCCTTACCCGCGCTGAAGACCAGCTTCTGTCCGTTGTCGTCGACCAGCACACGTTCGAAGACTTCATCCAGATCAAGCGATTCGCCGGGCGCATGATTGAAATACCAGGCCAGCTTGCCGGTATCGGCGTTGAGCGCGACTGTCGAATTCGCATAGGCGGTGGCACCGTTGCCCGATTGCCGGCTGATCCGCATCCACGGTTTCGACTGCGCCACGCCCCAGTAGGTGAGATTCAGATCGGGATCGTAACTGCCCGTGATCCACGTATCGCCGCCGGCGCGGAAAAGGTCCGAAAGCTTGCCCCACGTATCGCCGCCCGGCTGGCCGTTCTTGGCGATGGTGTAGAACTTCCAGACCAGCTTGCCCGTTTCCGCATCCCAAGCGCTGATGAAGCATTTCTCTTCCCGGTACTGATCGCAAAGCGAACCGCCCAGTCCCTGGATCAGCTTGCCTTTCACCACCAGCGGCCCGCTGCTGGTGCTGTAGTTTCCATTCGTGCGATCGCCGATCACCGAATCCCAAACGTTCTTGCCCGTACGCGCATCGAGAGAGTAAATATGCGCGTCGCCGGTGGTGACGTAAACCTTGTCGTCGTAAATCGCCAGACCGCGCTGTGAACTCCCGGTGGCCGCCTTGCCGATGCGATTCTCCCAAATCAGATCGCCGGTCGCCGCGTTCAGCGCCTGCACGATATTGCCGGGATTGTTGAGGAACATGATGCCGTCGTGCACCAGCGGCGCGGCCTGATTGGTGCCTTCGTTCATCGCCCAGACCCACTTCAGCTGCAGGTCCTTCACGTTCGCCTGCGTGATCTGATTCAGCGTGCTGTAGTTGTTGGCGTGATAGTCGTGGCGGATCATGATCCAGTCGTTCGGACTGGGATTCCGCAGCATGGCGTCGGTGACCGGCGTGTAGTTTTTGATTTCACCCGGCACAGTCAGACCGCGCGGAGTGTTCGGAACCGGTGCTTCGGCGCGTCCACCCAAAGGACCGCCCGCGCCTCTGCCTCCTCTGCCCGCGCGTCCGCCTGGCGCGGCCTGTGCGGCGACCTGAGTAATCTGCCCGGTTGCGATCGTGCCGATTCCGACTTTCGTGGCTGCCGTAAGCGCCTGATCGCCGGGACGCGCGCCGTTCGAATTCAGGATGAAGGCCGCGAGGTCGAGATACGTGGCCTCGCCCAGCCGTCCCGCATTGCCCGGCGGCATGGCGCCTTCCATGAAGTTGACCAGATCGCTGGTGGTGCGATTGCCCCAACTCCCCATGAACAGGCCACCCGCCAGCTGCGACGCGTCGTTGCGTCCGCCGAGATCGGAGCCGTGGCAGCCGGCGCAGTTCGCATCGTAAGCGTTGCGTCCTGCCGCGGCCTGTTCAGCCGTAAACGGCGCGGTCGCGGTCTGCTGACCTGTAAGAACGCCGGTCAGGGCGGCGACGCCGCACGCGGCGGCGATCATCAAATTTCTTTTTAATCCGGACATGAATTTGAATCTCCTACGGCAAAAACCATCCCCAAAGAACGCCTTCGGGGGCCTTCTCGCTGTCGATCAGCACGTAAATCCCGCCCTTGTGCAGCTCCGTCATCTGCTCCGGCGTCAGGTCGACCGATCCCGAGATCGTGCCTGAAGTCGCCTTCGAGATGGTCAGATCCGCGATCTCCGGTCCGCGCACCCCCGCGGCGACTGCGCTGTGAAGCGTGGCAATTGTGGCGGCGGAAACCAGGCCCTCGAACGATCCGCTGACCGTCAGCTTCGTTCCCTGCAGCATGGCCGAAGCCGTACCCGATCCCGCCAGCGCCGCGCGCGTGCGGGCGTCGGCCGGGGTCGCCGTGAGCCGCGTCTTGAAGGTCTGCTTTGTTTGCGCCGCGAGCGAAAGCGCAACCGCGGCGACGATCAAATATCGTCTGAGTGGCATGTAGGATGGGTCCCTCAAGATTCTACACGTTTGCATCGATCATGCGATATGCGCGCCGGTCGTCAGCACATAGACTTCGTACAAGGACTGGCTCGCCGCCATAAACAGCCGGTTGCGTTTCGTGCCGCCGAAGCAGATATTGGCGCAGTTCTCGGGCAGGCGGATCACGCCGATGGGATCGCCGCTCGGCGCAATGATCTGCACTCCCGGACGCGCTCCCGCCCACACATTGCCGTCCACATCGCAGCGAATACCGTCGGCAGCCGCGGGCGCTCCGCTTCCCGGAACGCTCAGCTGCGCGAAGCGCTTGCCGTTGCGAATTGTCGCGCCATCCACATCCCAAACGCGAATCTCGCGGCCCGTGCCGGTGTCGCACACATAGACCTTCTTGTAA
>JASHSD010000313.1 GCA_030036985.1 Bryobacteraceae bacterium | reverse complement strand
TTCTTGAGGCCGAGGACTCGTTGCAGTCCCAGCGCGCTGGCGCCGTTCTTCTGTGTGGTCACCCACCACATGGCGCGGAACCAGACCGGCAGCGGGGTCCGGGTGTCCTGGAAGATTGTTCCCGCGGTCACGGAAGTTTGGCAGCCACAACCGGTACACTCCAGCAGCACTCCTCGGACCGGCCACGACCGGCCGCCACCGCACCGCGGACAACGAAAGCCTTCTGGCCATCGCAGTCGCGCCAGGTATGCCCGACAAGCTTCCTCAGTACCGAAGTTCGCCTCCAGTTCCATCAGATCTCGCGGGTATTCTTCTGTCATCACCCCGCATCCTATATATTGGGGCCACCTGAGTCAAGCGGATACCCAGCTACCTCGAATATTTCACGGTTGGTGAAGGTTTCGCCGTTCAGTCCAAATTCACAAAGACGATCAAGAAATACCCCGTTAGCCTCGGCAGCCGCACGGGCGCTGGTCTTTGCCCTTTCCTCTATTGGGAGGGTCTCGTACAAGTCAGCTATCTGCAGCAGCGTGATTCCATCCTTCGGTTGAACGAAGAACCGGAGGGTGGCCGCAAGCGCCAACGTGGAGTCTTCGTCCGCTCCTCTTCTCTCAATCGCCATGGGCGCTTCGGACGAAATGCTGAGAGTTACCCCATGGTCGGATCGAGAAACCAGAGACGCGAACCGCCCTCTTCTCATCATCTCGATCTTCTCGTTGAACAGCCTGAGCTTCTGGATCTTCTCCGCGATAGCCATTGTCCGGGAAACTCTCGCCATCATTCCGCTCCGCCAATTCGGTCGTTCTACTGCACCTCATCCTTAAACGAAAAAATCGGATTGATATCCACCGGAATATTCGTAATCCCGGCCAGCGCGGTCTTCAGTCCCGAGGGCATGCGGTCATACTTGGTGAACCACGCCTCCACCCCCGCTCGGTCGCCTCTCGCTTCGAACTCCAGAAGCTGCTTCGCCAGATCCGCCAGCGCGCCGGGCATGCGCGCGAAATCGATCACATATCGCCCACCTGCGTAATTGAGCGCATGCTGCTCGTTCAGCCGGCTGAATTCCATCATCTCCGCGCGTCCATGCGCCTCGCCGATGCCCAGCCGCAGCGTCCGGAAAATCCCCGCCACGTAGGAGGCGTAATACTCTTCCAGCCGCTCCTTCGGCAGCGCCCCATGGTCGACCAGCCATTTGAGCCCGAACATTCCCACCACATCGGCCTTGGCTTCTTCGAGGCCTGCATAAGCGGGTCCGATGGCCTCGCGGATATCCACACGCTTCCCATTGACCTGCGCGAAATCGGGTCCCAGCCCATGCGAGATCTCATGCAGCAGCGTCGACGCCAGATATCCCTGCGCCGAAGCCATCGCCGCCTGGTCCGGCCGCATCAGCCGCTTCGCAATCGGCAGGATCACGTAATTCACCCGCGCGTCCATGAAGTTCTTGAAGAAGATCTTCTTCGTGCCTTTCTCCTGATGAATGCGCGGATCGTTCGGCAGATTGTCGGCCACCGCTTCATAGCCATGGCGCAGATCGCCCGCGCGATAAGGCGCGTCCATCACTTCCATCGGCGTCAGGTGCCCTCGCTTCGAAGGCCGCGCGGACGCCTCCACCGGCAGCGCATCCTCAATATCCGGCACATATTTCTGATAAACCGCCAGCCGCCGGCTCTCTTCGTCATTGCGGATCAGCACCGACGCGCCGAAGGAAGTCTTCACTCCCAACAGATCGTCGAGATAAGTCTCATAAGGCGCGAAGATCACGTCGAACTTAGGATCTTTCAATTCCAGCCAGGCTAAGTCGCTCTTATAGTAATCACTGCTAAGAAGGGCATCGGCGCGCATACGCAGGAAATTGGCGAACGCCGGATCGGGGCTAAGCGCGGCGGCTGCGCGCAGATCCTGAGCCATAGGCGTCAGCAAGGCCCTGTATTCGTCCTGATAAGGAGTGCCGACCAGCCGGTTATTGCGCCACTTCACCACCGTATAAGGGTTATAAATCGCGGCTTTGTCCTCGGGATGCTGTTTGACGTACTGCTCAATCTGTTCGCGCGTCAGGCCGCGAGGATAGAGTTCGTGCCCTGGAGGCATCGGCCCCGCGCCGGCGAAAGGATGGTTATCGTCGATCAGGTCCCATCGGCCGCCCATGATCATCATCAGCGTTTTGAGCTGAGGATCCTTGGTGGTCTTATACAGCTCCAGGCCTTTGAGATCGCTCTGGCGCCAATAGACATCGTCCAGCAGCCTGCAGGCGTCGACGAGTTTGTCGACCATCTGCCGCTCGCGGTCGGTGAGCCCCGCGGAATGGAACGGCATATCGACGTTCTTCCATTTGGCCAGGCGGGCGACGACGTCGGAGTTCTGAGCGCTGGCCGACAACAAGAGGAACGGCACGACAAACAGCAACCGGAATGTCATGCCAAGATTTTCGCACCGCCAGCCTCACCTGCGGGCGCTGTTGCCGGCAAAACACGACGAGAGTTTCCGCCGGGTCGGCGCGGGCATGTCGGCGAACGGAAAAACCACGGTGTCGCCGGGAAAGACGCCGCTGATCGTGAGCGTGCGCACAGGCAACGGTATGGCATCGAGAATGGTCGCGCCGGTGCCCGAATTTTTGCTCGCCCCGATAAACCTCTCTTCGCTGCCGGCGATC
>JASHSD010000312.1 GCA_030036985.1 Bryobacteraceae bacterium | reverse complement strand
AGGCTTTCGACGTAAGCCACGACAGCGGCCTTGGCTTCTTTCTCGTCGAAGAACACACCGAGAGCGACATTGGTCTGCGGTTCGAGAATCTGTCCGACTCGATCCTTCGCGAGCGACACCTTCGGCCCGCAGTACTCCGCCTTGATGTAGTTACGGCTCCCCTCGTCGAAGACGATGCGCCCGTAGACGCGCTTGCTCAGATCGTCGTAGTAGGTCGCCATGCCGCGACCGCCGCCTTCGTGCCAAACGAATTTCATATCCGTGTGTACCCCCCTTCGAATGCCTCAGCTGGGCTGAAGCTCTTGTAGCCGTCCAGATAAACGACGTAGTACCCGCCGGGCTGGGGCTGATGCTTAAGCATGTATTCCGTCGATACCGCAATGACTCCGAACATCGGGTCTTCGGGTTTGAGGAATCCGCCGATTCCATCACCCTCCTGTGATTGCTCGGCCAGCAAGCGCTCCAGCTCCTGAATCGTGGGCTTGTGCTCCTCGACAGCCGCAATCTTCAGCGCCCACACTTCCTTGTGGCAGCGGTATCGCGGCAACGCTGCCTGACAGGATTGGTCCAGAGAGGCGTGTTCTGCTGCCAGAGACATCAGTATTTGCCTCCGAAGGTGATTGCGGAATTACAGTCCATCCGAGCCTCGCGAATCTTGCGGATCGCCACCGTGCGGTCCGGTCCGGGCGGAACGTTGTCGATGATAACCGCGACCGCGTTCGCCAGCGCGATACGGACCTTCTTGCCTCGCTCGATCATCGCCTGATCCCAGGGATGATATTCGAAGGCGTCTTCGATCTGTTCTTTGACCTCTTCGGTCGCTTCGGTGGCTCTCGTGAAATCCATTCAGTTCTCCTTACTTGGGTCGTCGCACGCGAAAATGCGACATATTCGGGTCCCCTTTGAGTTTGTCGCGGGGAACACTCTGCGTGACGCTGGTGGACTCCTGCTCAATCACGCGGCCTCGGCCAGACACCTGCTCGCCGTTCGTGCCGGGGAGCGCAAAATTGGGGGCTCCGAATTGCGTCACATTGTCGAAGTGCTCACCGGCGGGCAGTGGGTCCACTGGCATGTCAACGATCTTGTTCGTCTTCTCGTCTAGCTTCGGTCGGGTCACCGCGAGATCGGCACCACGGCGCATGGAATCGACCGACTCCGCGCCTTCGTTCAGATTGACGGTAACCGTTTCGTCAAGAACAGGGGCCGGCCCGATGTGCTCGATCCCTTGGTCCACCAGCGACTCGATCAGCTCGTCGAACGACTCCACGGTCTGCTGCGCGCGATCGTAGCACTTCACGCGAATCTGGATTTCCGCTTCGACCTTCGGGAACGTGACCACGCGAGACGACATGCCGGGAATCTGGAGCAACGCCGCCACGACGCGCTTTGTCAGGATCGCGACGACTTCCGGTCCGGGCAACGCTGCGTAAACTGCCTTCATTTCCCATCCTCGGGTTGAAACCTCCGCCTTTCAGGCGGATAGCTTTTAGCTGGATTTGAATCTTCCTCTGGCATTGCGATGCCCAAGGATTTCGCGTCGATAGCAGCACAAGCGACGCATCGTCTCTGCCGGGACTCACGCTCATCCATTGGCAGAACAGCGCGGCGGACGAGATATAGAGTTGCCCGCTCAAGGCAGGCTATCCGTCCCGTGGTGCCTGAGCAAAAATACCCGTGACGCAGTCCGCGCGCGCCCATCTTTCGAATCTCGTACTTGCTGGACAATTCCCCCTCCCTTCCAGCCGACTTTCAGTCGGCGACTAACGCTATCGGCTTTCAGCCGATACGTGGTTTACTTCTCAGCCTTTGCGGGTCGCGGTTTCAATTTGCATTCTTCGAGATGACTGAGCATTTCGCCCTTCATGAATAGCCTCTCGCAGTAGGGGCAGGGATGTTTCTTTGCAGGGCGTCCGGCCACAGTGGTAATTTTTACATAAATTCGCGATACTGGTCAAACGAAATGTTTGAGGTCGTGCAAAACCAGATCGGACTCAAGGGAGCAGACCGCTACGATGCCCTGTTCGGGGAGCTGACCGACTTCATCGACCTGAAGTCCGGTGGCGTAGACGAAAAGGCGCTCCGACTGATGCTGGCTACGCTCTATATTCACCACTTTACGAAGGAACCGCCGATCTCGCTTTGGATGCGCGGCTGCCCGGCTTGGATGTGTGCGGCGCTCGAGACGGTGTGCGATCGGCAAGTCCGGGGACACTCGGCCGGATTTCTCGCGGTGAACGCTCGCGCGACGACGAAGCCGGCCGTTTTCTTCTCGCGGTACGCGGAGCAGATGTTCTTCAACATCAACATCGCCAGGCGGGCGCTCGATGTCATGGTTGCGCTTACCCAGGGACACATGGAATGGTCGCCGCTGAATCGGAAGCTGGATCAGATCGGGACGGAGGTAACGAGCCCGTTCGTGTGGGATGGACGGGTGACGTTTCTCTGCGGCGCCGGTGCCAGAATGAACGAGTACGAGCATAAGATTTACCGGCGGGCGTGGCCCGTAGCCGAGAACACGTTCGTCGAAGTGAGCTACGACCTGATAAAGGCTCCTGAGGGCCGGGTGATCGACCTGATTGGGGAAGCGATGGAGGCGGCACCGACGATGGGTCGCCTGATCCTGAACGTACTCGACCGCGGATTCCGTGAATCGCACAAGGCCCGGAAGCCGGAAGGTCTGTTCGATTCCGTGCTCTGGCTGACCCGCGTTGTGGCGGCATTTCGCGCGCCGGGATTTGATCCGGTTGCGCTGGGGGTGCGGGCTGTTCGCCTGGCGATGGCGCACGCTTCGATGATGGGGAAGGAAGAAGCGGATTCGGAGGACGTGACGCTTGCGCGGAAAGTTATTCTGGACGCGATTCCCGAGGCATCACGGAAGATCGCGGCGGCGTTGCCGCTCGACGGATACTTCACGCACCACCAGATTTCCCGGGTTGCTAAAGTGCGCCCGAAAGAGTCGGAGCAGGCTCTCGACACGCTGTTCCAGAACGATTGCGTTTTTCGGACTTACGCGCGCGGTGAAGGAGAAATGTACACCGTCAGCCCCGAAATGCAGCAGGCGCTTCTGATCGGGCTTTAGCCCGCGTTGCGGCCAACCGCCTATCGGCTTCTTCTCGGAAGGGGCACTCAATGTCACAGTCTTCAGACCCAGCCATTGTGCAACTGCCGTCGTGCGTCATTCCGCAGTTTTGCATTTTCTCTTCGTATTCATCAGCCCCGTACTCGTCGTCCAGATCGTCGTACTCGTTGTCGTTTGGATCGTATTCGTAGAGGTCTCTATCCGAGAACGGCATTTCTTGCCTCCAGTTCCTTTGTGACCCACTCGT
>JASHSD010000311.1 GCA_030036985.1 Bryobacteraceae bacterium | reverse complement strand
GCGAGTACCTGCAGCCGCCCATCGTGTTCGACCGTTCCACGTTTCCGAACAACGAGACGTACCAGAACGCGGTCGCCTCTTACGGAACCGCATATCCGTTCTTCGAGCAGCGCGGTACCTTCCGCTTCACGGTCGGCAGGACGTTTTAAGAGCCCGTGGAGCATTGCGAACAGTCTGCGACCTTGTAAAATTGAGTCTTTAGCGAAGGAGTTTGAATAATGAGAAGTAAGTTAACGATTGTGCCGCTGCTGGTGATGGCGTCCACCTTGGGCGCCTGGGCGCAGGCGCCGCAGAAATTCGCGATCATGAACATGCAGCAGGTCATCCTCGAAACGAAGGAGGGTAAGCAGGCGGCGATCGATCTGAAGCAGAAGTTCTCGCCGAAGGAGCAGGAATTCCAGAAGCGCCAGCAGGAACTGCAGCAGCTCCAGGATGAGCTGCGCAAGACCGAAAACACCATCAGCGACGAGAAGAAGGCCGAGCTCAGCCGCAATATCGATGAGAAAACCAAGAGCCTGCAGCGCGACAGCGACGATGCGCGCGAGGACCTCAATCAGGAGCAGCAGAAAGTCCTCAATCAGCTCGCCGGCAAAATCATGCAGGTGGTGAACAGGTACGCGACCGACAAGGGCTACACCATGGTGTTCGACGTCAGCGGCCAACCCAACAACATTCTGTTCGCGCCGCCCTCGATCGATATCACGCACGACATCATCGTGGCGTTCGACGCCGCGTCGTCTGCGCCGGCTGCGTCGGCCCCGGCCTCCGCGCCGGCGAAGCGCCCCGCGGCTCCGGCGCCCCACTAATTTCGGTGCTACGCTGAAGGCGAGGGAGATCGCCATGAAAGCTTTCCTCGTTGCCGGGTTTTCCGTTGTCGGTCTGCTGGCGCTTGCGGTTCCCGCCGCGGCGCAGCACGGTGGACGCAGCAGCGCCCTGGGAGGGTCCCTCGCTCCGCGCGGCGCCATGAGTCGGCCGCTCGGCGGAATCGCCGGTCCAAGCGCCGGGTTCGGCCGCGGCTATCGGGGATACACGTCGCGCGCGTACCGCGGCCTTTACGGTTATCCCTACGGCTATTCGTATTACGTGCCGGGTTATTTCGACGATTACGACGATTACTGGAATAACTACTACTACCCACCTGCGACTCCCGCGACCGCATACGTTCCCGCGCCGTCCGCTCCGGAAGCTTCTCAGCAGCCGGTAATCATCAATCAGTATTTCGGCGTGCCGGCGCCGGCGGCGCCGAGCGGCCCACCCCAGACGACCAGCAGCACGCAGACTCCGGGTGCGCCCCTCACCGAACCGACGAACTACTATTTGATCGCTTACAAGAATCACGCGATTTATACCGCTCTCGCGTACTGGGTCGAGGATAAGACGCTGCACTACGTCACGCTGCAGAACACGCACAATCAGGCGTCGCTCGACCTGATCGACCTGAATCTGACGAAGACCCTGAATCAATCGAACCAGGTGCCGTTTTCCATACCCGGCGAGTAAAACCTGCGGCGGATCGGTAATCTAATCCCACGTAGTGTTCCCAAGCCTTATTGTGGGGCCAGGGCTTCGGCCCTGCCGCCGGGCTTTCGCCCGGCGTTTCGACTCGAGATCGACGGGCTTTCAACGGCGCCAGTCGTCCTTCCGGGCGGCGTGGAGTCACGCAAATCCGAAGGGTTGGCGTCAGATAGCGGTTTCGATCGGTCTCGGGCCGGGCAGAAGCCCGGCCGCATGCCCGAAGGCCTTGCCCCACAAAAATCTACGTGGTATTGGATTGGCAATCCGCCTGGCCTGGACCAAACGAATCCCCCGCCTATTGCGCCGGCTTGTCGGTCTGTGGCGATTTCGGCGGCGCGGGTTTCTTGATCGCCTCCACGCGCACGGCGATCAGGTTGAATCGCGCGTCGCGCGCTGCGTCCACGCTGACGTATTCGTCGGCTTCGAAATCCTTGGCCTTGGCGGGCTTGCCGTCGCGGATGAATTTCGTCGAATGCGTGATATACATCCGCATTGAATTGCCCTCGTCCAGCGTGATGGTGACGTACTTCTTGTCGGCCGATTTGAACGTGCCGGTGAACGTGGCGACGGCATCGGTATTCGCGCCGCCGGGCGCGGTCTGCGGCGGCGGAACGCGCGTGCGCGGATACGGATAGGGATAATACTGTAAGAGCATGAACGCCAAGGCGAGATTTGCCAGTGCAGTCATCTGCCTGTTATGTTAGCGCGTACGGCCGGGGGCGATTCAGCACCAAAGACGTAACACTTTGTTTACGGGAAACGTCTTCGGATCTTATAGTCGTACAAGAGCTTCCGGGATGAACAGCGATTTCCTCGAATGGTTGGACCGCCAGCAGGGGCGGCAATACGACCTGCACGCACGCCACGTCAATCCGGTTTTCGTAAAAATGTTGCGAACAATCGGGTTCGACAAGGGATACGTGCGCGGCGAGGGCCCCTACCTCTATGACCAGGCCGGCAATCGTTATCTCGATTTCCTGACGGGCTGGGGCGTCTTTGCGCTGGGCCGAAATCATCCGAAGGTGCGGGCGATTCTCGAACAGGTGCTGTCGCGGGAAATGCCTAACTTGGTGCGCATGGAGTGCTCGCTGCTCGCCGGGCTGGTGGCCGAGAAACTCACCAGTTACACCGCTTCGGCGCGGGGCGCGGGGGGGCTGAGCCGGGTGTTTTTCACCAATTCGGGGACCGAGAGCGTCGAGACGGCGATCAAGTTCGCGCGGTGCGCCACGGAAAAGCCCAGGATTCTTTATTGCGAGAACGCGTTTCACGGGCTGACGATGGGGTCGCTTTCGCTGAACGGCGCGGAGTTCTTCCGCGAGCGCTTCGGCGATCTGATGCCGGGAACCGAGCCGGTCAAATTCAACGATCTGTGTTCCCTCGAAAAGGCGCTGCACCGCAGGGACGTGGCGGCGTTTGTGATCGAAGCCGTCCAGGGCAAGAGCTGCAAAGTGGTCGCGGACGGCTACCTCGCCGAGGCGCAGCGATTGTGCCGGAAGGCGGGCGCGCTGCTCGTGATGGACGAAGTGCAGTGCGGCCTCGGGCGCACCGGCAAATGGTTCGCGTATCAGCACTGGCCGGAAGCAGCGCCCGACATCGTGTGCGTCGCCAAAGCGCTTTCGGGTGGCTACGTGCCCGTCGGCGCGGTAATTACGACGCCGAAAATCATGGACGCGGTGTTCGATTCGATGGAACGCTGCGTAGTCCACTCGAATACCTTCGGGCAGAACGATCTGGCGATGGCGGCCGCGCTGGCGACGCTGCACGTGATGGAAGAGGAGCGGATCGTCGAGAACGCCGCGGTGCTGGGCGAGTACGCGATCGCGTCGCTGGCGGAATTGGGCCGAAGCTGCCCGTTTGTGGACGAGGTTCGGGGCAAGGGTTTGATGTTCGGAATCGATTTCAAGCGGCCCGAGCATTCGCTCAAGCTGAAGGCCGCCTGGGACACGCTGCACACGCTGAATTTCGGCGTATTCAGCCAGATGATTACGGTGCCTCTGCTGCAGGAGCACCGCATTCTCACGCAGGTCGCCGGCTATCACACCGAAGTCATCAAGATGCTGCCGCCGCTGAACGTCACGCGGGCCGATATCGATCGTTTCCTTGAGGCCATGCGCTCGGTGCTCGAGGAGATTCAGCGGGTTCCGGGAGCCGCATGGAGCACCATGGCGGCGATGGCCAGGGGTGTGGTGCGGGCGCAGATGGAGAGTTCCGTCACGCCTGCGGCGCGCTGAAGAAATTCAGGTTGATGGCCGCGCTGGTGTAGTGTTCAGGAAATACCGGCCACGCGACTTCAGTCGCGTTTTTGGGGTCACATTTAACCCGGGTTTCTCCCATACTCGAGCCCAAAAGCACCGGCACGAGTGCCGGTGCGACAGACGCGAGCGTCTGCGCAACGATTCCGTTCGACAGGCTATCTTCACCACCATGGAGCAGACACTCATTTCTGCCGCACCGGACTCCTCCCGACGCTTCGTCTGTGAGAAATACAGGTTAATTAAAACGCGACTGAAGTCGCGTGTCCGAACCGATCACGCCTGCGGCGCGCTGAAGAAATTCAGGCTGATGGTCGCGAGGTCCGAATCCGGAAACCTCATCTGAAACCGCGCATCGGCATGCAGCCCGGCCTCGCGCGCGCAATCGATGAATGCCGGAAGCTCCACCAGATACTGATCCGAAAATCCATGCGTGCCGTCGTATGCGAGCGCGGGCGTTTTCCCGGGATTCGCCGCCGCGAGATCCGGCGGAATCGTGTGCAGCTCCAGACATACCAGCCCGAACCTTCCCACATACGGCGCCCATCGCCGCAGATGCCGCACCAGATTCTCTTCCAGTTCGTCCGCCGCGATCTCGTCACCCAGATGCGCGAACGCGCCGGTCGACCGCGCTTTTCGCGATCCGCGAACATACCCCGAAGGCGGCAGCCAGGCGCGATTGTGATCCGCGAACGAACGCACATGCAGGAGGTCGTGAATGTCCACTCCCAGCGCCTCCAGATCGCCCGCGAGCAGCGCCGGCCGATTGATGTCGCCCGCAATCACATGGCTGTCCGGAATCCCGGCCTTCTTCAAATTCTGCTTGGCCACGCGCCGCGATACTTTGTTGAAATCGGCGCCGACCATCAGCAGCGGATACTCCTCCAGCGCCTTCCCCCGCGCGGTGCGCTCTCTGACCACGCAGTAGATGTGCTCCAGCAAAAAGCCGTCGCCGCAACCCATGTCGCAGACGCCCGCGGGCTGCAGTTCGATGGGCCGGTTGAAGATCTCGACGACGATCTCATCCACCTTCCGGAAATACGTCTTGTGCGCGCCGCCAGCCGCCCAGACGTTCATCGCGCGATTCACCAGCAGTTCCACGCCGGTCTCATCCGTTCGCGCAATCCGCGGATTGCCGAACAATAGCGTGCCGACAACAGAGAACATCGGCAGATACGACACCGTCACGCCGTAAGCCGACGCGATGCGCGCCACGTATTGTCCGGCCTCGGTGAGCGACACCGCGTTCTCTTCCCGCCGCGCCCAACCGCGCGCGGTGAGCAACCCGAACAGCGCCGCAAAGCACGACTGGTTTCCTTCCATGCTCTTCAACTCGGCCGGACCCTGCTGTAGTTTCTCCAGCACGCCGTTGCGCGCGAGCGCGACCATCGCCGGCCCGATCAGCACGCCGTCCAGATTCAGGCGGGTCTCTTCGTCGGCCACTCCCCAACCATCCAGGGCCTTATCGATGAGGATCTGCAGCGACGGCAAAAACGATCCCTGCGATCGGCCGGAGAGAAAATCTTCGAGGAAAATGGCCATCGGGATAAATGCCGCGACTTCGCGGAAGATCTCCGGCGCAATGCGCAGCGCGTCCGCTCCCCGCGGCGTCAGGGCATACGACGAGGCGTTACTCCGCAGCCATCCCGCACTCACCAGCAGCCGCAGCGCGACTTTCAGATAACCGCGATTCGCCCGCGTTTTGGCGGCGAGATGGTCGAACTCGACCCACGTCTCCGAATCGCGAAAGAATTCGAACACGCCCCTGTCCCGAAGCGCGCGCACCACCGGCACAAGCACGATGCCGCGCAGATGCGCGAAGACAACCGCGCGAACGCCCTCGTTCACAGCCCGATGCCACATAGTTTTCCGCAGATTGGAATATATGGGGGGCGGGCGCCCACACCCGCAGCCGGTCCCCTGACCGGCCTGGCCCGTGCAATCAACGCCCTCGTGTTCCCGACCAAGGCCGACGAGGGCGTCGGCCGTGGTCCGGGGGGACCGCCCCCCAAAGAACTATGTGGCATTGCGTTCACAGCCTGCCCTCGAACAGGTCCCGCCCCTGCACCAGTGCGCGCATTTTGCGGTCGACCACGCTGCGCCGCAGCATCCAGAAGCCGCAGTCCGGATGCACGTAATGCACCCGCTCCGCGCCCAGAGTTTTGACGATGGTCTCGATGCGGGCGGCGATCAGCTCCGGGCTTTCCACTTCGTTGTCTTTGATATCGATGACGCCGATGCCCAGGCCGATCTTCGGATCGATGTCGTTGAGCACTTCGAGTTCATCGAAGCTGCGGCGCGCGAATTCGAGCACCAGATGATCGGCGCGGAGCGAATTGAGGAACGGGACCAGATCGCGCCAGAAGCCGCGCAGCATCGGCTGCCCGCCGAAATTGCCGAAGCAGATATGCACCGCGCGCTCGTTCAGAACGCCGTCGAGCACGCGATTGATGGCCGCGGCGGCCCATGCGGAATCCTCGGGGAAACCGGCGATGTTGGCTTCGTCGATCTGGATCGTATCGGCTTCGAGCAGCTCGATCTGCGCGCGCAGAATCGCGGCGATGTCCATGGCCAGATCGGCAACGTCCTTATAGAAGCAGTTGGTAAGCAGCCGCGCCAGCATGTGCGGACCGGTGCAGGTGAACTTCAGCGGAGCTTTGGTCAGGCCGCTGACGAATTCGTAGTCGCGCAGAAGATTGAGATTGCCTTCGCCCACCTTGCCGATCACGACGCCGGGCGTGAGCAGCCGATAGCCGGAAGCGCGGTCGGCGCGGAACTGTTCGAAATCGGCGGGCGAGAAGCTCTGGCGGATGCCGCTGAGGCGCGAGACGAAGTAATCCACCATGCCGTTGGCTTCGGGGTTGCTGGGATCGAAGCGCGTGAGTTCGCCGTCGGTGACCAGGTCGAGGCCGGCCAGTTCCTGGGTCTTCAGCACCGTCATGATGGCGTCGCGCAGCACGGGACGCGAGGGATTCGCGATCATCCACGGCAGCACGGGATAGCTGCCGACGACGGTGGTCTTAATGCGCGCGGGCATGGAAAACGCAGCGTATCACGATACCCGCTCCCCCACGACAACGCGTCTGCCTGTGTAGGGCAGACTGGTAGTCTGCGGCCGATTGGTAATCGGCCTGGGCGGTTTCGCTCCACAGGCCAAGCGGATTGCCAATTCGCTGCAGGATGCCATCCTGCCCTACACCGGACTTGTCGCATACTGACAATGTGCCGGGCTTTGAGAACGAACTGACGCAGATCGTGGCGGAACTGAACCGCGCGGCGCCGGGAACGCCGGGTCCGCATCGCGCCGCCGCTCCCAACCCCGCTTCGCTCGACGCTTTGCTGGCGCATGCCGTCCGCCAGGGCGCTTCCGACCTGCTGGTGATCGCCGATGCGCCGGTTACTCTGCGCATTGCAGGCGCGCTTACCCAATCCGCCGGCGCTCCGCTCGGCGACGACGACACCCGCGCTCTTCTGCTTCCCCTTCTGGGCGAAGCGAACCTGCGCGATCTGCAGCGCAACAAATCCGTGGATCTCTGTTTCAGCCGCGAGGGCATCGGACGCTTCCGCGCGAACGTCCATTATCAGCGCGGCACCATCGCAGGCAGCGTTCGCCTCCTGCCCGAGAAAGTCCCCACCATCGAATCCCTGCACCTGCCCGCGCGGCTTCGCCAACTCGCGGAGGCCCGCCAGGGGCTGCTTCTCGTCACCGGCCCGACCGGTTGCGGCAAGAGTTCCACGCTCGCGGCCATGGTGGATGAAATCAACAATCGCCGCCGCGATCACGTGGTCACGATCGAAGACCCCATCGAATTCGTGCACGTGAATCGCAAGGCCCTGATCGAACAGATCGAAGTCGGCCAGGACGCGCCGGATTTCG
>JASHSD010000310.1 GCA_030036985.1 Bryobacteraceae bacterium | reverse complement strand
GCCCGCGTTCCGCTTCTTCGCGCCGCGCCAGGGAATCGCGCAGGGAGTCTTCCGACGCGCAGTCGAGGCCGAGCGCCGTCAGAATAGCTCGATTGATTTCCGGCTCCGTGAAATGCCGACGCCCGAAAATGTCCCAGAAGTCCTGCTGAACTCCGGTGCGCTCGGCGGCGTGTCGGAGGGCGTCGTCGAGGGGCACTGATATTAATGTAGCCTGCTGAGGCGATCGGCAGCGTGCGCGCACTACGGTTTCGAATGGAATCCGGCAGAGCCTTTTTCGGGCCGGCTGATCCGGCGGGCGAAACGCGGCAGCCGTTTGGCGCGTCGCTTCGCTTCCGGCTGCGTGCAACCAGCGCTGGTAACGAGTGTTCAATGATCAGCGCCCTATGCACCGAGTGCGGTCTCATCGTATGAGCTTGGCCCAAGTCGCGCCGGTTCTGTTGCTCTGCTGGCCCGTGCTGCTTTACCCGCAGGCGCCCCCCACTACGCAATCGTCCGCACAAACTCCGGCGCTGAACGCGGTCCCGCCCGAACAGGAGATTCCGGTTCTGCCCGGCAAAATTCCCGAGTCCTACCAGCGCATCCTCGGCGTTATTCCGAATTTCCAGACAGTATCCGATCCGACATTGCCGTACGTGCCGCTTCGGGCGCGGGACAAGTGGAAGCTTTTTCTGCGGGAAACGGTGGACCCGTACACATTCGCCTCCGCCGCCGGCGGCGCCGCATTGTCGCAGATCGATAATGATAATCCCAAATATGGTTACGGGGTGAAATCGTACCTCCAGCGCTTCGGCGCGGCGCAGGCCGACGTCACTACCCAGAACTTCTTTCAGGACGCGGTGCTGGCCTCTCTGCTGCATGAAGATCCCCGGTATTTCCGCATGGGTCCGGGACATTCGGTGTTGACGCGGGTGGGCTACGCGCTGTCGCGGGTCTTCATCACCAAACGCGATTCGGGAAAAGAGACCTTCAATTTCTCCGGAATTCTCGGGATGGGCATGGGTATCGCCCTTTCAGACGCGTATTATCCGCCCCGGAGCGTCGGCGGCGGAGAGCTGGAATCGCGCGTGGTCACCAGTCTCTCGGCCTGGGCGCTCAGCAACCTGCTGCCGGAGTTCTGGCCCGACGTGAAGCAGAAGTGGTTATCCCGGCATAAAAAAGAACCGCAATAGAGGATGCGCGAGAGCGATGGTGGGGGGCAGGCCTTCGGGCCCGCGGCCTGGCTCTGCCCGGCCAGGCGCAGACTAAGCACCTGTCGCAGAACCCGTTGAACCACTCCCTTGCGGTCGTGGCTCAGAAGCGCGTTCCGAGCCGCGCGCGCAAGCAAGCGGTTTTTCGCAAACGGATTGGTTATTCAGTGACACCTCCTGAAGTCTGTGCCATCATTCTCCAAGGCCGTTGTTCAGAAATCGAGCTTTTCGATCCGGTCGTCGAGCTGCGCCCGCAGCGTGTCGATCTGTTTCCCGATCGCCGTTTCCCGGTCCCGCAGCTTCGCGATCTGCCCTTCCTGATCCGCCAGTTTGCGCGCGTAATCCTGCACCTGCTGTTGCTGTCCGCTGACCGCGGAGAGGCTGGCGATGTTCTGCCGGTTGCGCTCTTCGTCGCTTGTGACGCTGTTTACCTGGTCTCCCACCGAGCGCCGCTCGGCCTCTGCATTTGCGATCTGCGTCTTCAGGTCCGCGATCTGGCGCAGATGCGCGCGGGCGGTGTCGCTGACGTTCTTGTTGCGGATATACACCAGCAGGGCGTCCGGATTCAGCGACGATACGGAAACCTGAGTGTCGTAGACATTCTCTTCGGTCACCGGGAAATCGACGTGGCCTTTGGCGGGCACATCGATCTCGAAGCGGTAAACGTTGCCCGTGGTCTCCGAAGGCTTCGGCGTATCGATCAGGTGGAATCCGGCGCGCACCGGATGCTCGATGATCAGAGTCTTCGCGCGGGGGTCCACGTTGACGACGGAGTACGTTTTCTTCTGCACGATCGCGGCTTTGGCCATGAGCAGTCCGTTGTGGGCATGCAGTTCGCGAATCTCGTCGGTGCGCGAGTCGAGGTTCGTGGCGATGCGCGTGCCGAGGTCGACGCCGTAGTTGATGAAGCGCTTGTCGGCGTTCTTGAAGGTTTCAACCAGCGCCTCGCCCGCGTAGGCGCCGGCGTCGTAGACGGTGATGGGACCGCCGTCGAGCGTTTTGCCGGTATTGTTGGTGATTTCGGCGGCGCTGAACGGATTCGGCTTCGTCGGATCCGAATAGATGATCAATTTGCGCGCGTCGATTTTCTGCTGGAGAAACGGCATCATGGCGGAGCCGTCTTTGCGCACCGTGACCGGATTGGCGATGGTGTATTCGAAGAGATCGGCGATTTCCTGCGCCGGGCCGGCGGGCGCCACGGTGCTGATGCGCGCGATGCCATCGGCGCTCGGCCGTCCGTTGATCGCAATGGATCCGCCGGCAACTCCGCCGAGATACCCGCTACTGATCGCTCCCGACTGCGCTTGCACGAGCGGAGCCGGCGCCGCTTTTTGTTCCACCGCGCCGCCGTAGACCGTTGGCGCCACGGCCTGATCCTCCGGCAATTCCGCACCCAACCGATTCACATATTTTGGCGCATAGAGCTGGCTGATGAACGAAATCGGTTTGCCGGAAACGAGCGAGAGATGGACGTTGGTCCAGTCTTCGCCGGTGGTGTTGTCGACAATGGCCCAGCCTTCGAGCGTCGGCTCGCCCTTGTCGGCAAACAGCAACCGATAGCTCGATTTCCATGCGGGCATCGGAATGATGTACGACGCCCGCACTTCGCGCGATTTCGCATCGGAGGAATCGATATAGACGCTGCGTGTGTCTTTCGAACGGGAGTCGGCGAGCGCCGCGAGATAATCCCGGAACTGCAGCTGCAGCTTCGCATCGGTGAACCTGATCGCGGTTGCGGCCGCAAGATCGACATTGCGCAGTTCGCCCGAATCCATCAATAAAGTCAGCTGCTCGCGTTCGGGCCGTTCTTTATCGCCCGCGATCAGCCGCGCCGAAACGATTTCACCTTCGACTTTCTGCGGCCCGAACTCCATCTCGATGCGCGCGCCCTTGAGCTGATCGATCACGGCGCTGAGCGGCTGGCCGTCTTTGATGCGGAAGGGAAAGTCGGCCAGCTTTTTCTCGAGCGGGATGCCGGAATCGTAGCGCACCCCGGTGACCTGCCCGCCCTGTTCGGTGATGGTGAGCGATTTCAGCACATCGTTCATCTCATCGGTTTTGAAATCGAGCCGCGCCGATTCGCCTGGCCCCAGCGTGCCGCCGCGCTCGAAAAATCCCACGCCGTGCTTGTAGAGCACGACTGTCCGCACCGGCAACTCCGCGCCCGGCAACGCAGCCGCGCAGAGCGCGAGAACCATCAGCTTTGTGCTTTGCATAACGACCCCCTGTGGTGGGGTGGACGCCGGCGCGATCCGGCGAGTTCCCGCCGCGATTAATCGGCCGTCGCTTATTCGCCCATCACTTTAATAACGACGCGTTTGGGCCTCTGACCGTCGAATTCGGCGTAATAAACCTGCTGCCAGGGACCGAAATCCAGTTTCCCGTCCGTGACCGGAACGATCACCTCGTGATGCACAATCAGGCTCTTCAGGTGGGAATCGCCGTTCGTCTCCCCGGTCTGGTGGTGTTTGTAATCCGGCCGAAACGGCGCCAGCTTCTCCAGCCATTCATCGATATCCTGAATCAGCCCGTCCTCCGCATCGTTGACGTATACGCCGGCGGTGATGTGCATCGCCGATACCAGAACCATTCCCTCGCGAATGCCGCTCTTCGCCAGCGCCGTCCGCACCTGCGGCGTGATGTTGATGTACTCTCTGTGCTTCTTCGTGCGAAAGGTCAGGTACTCCGTGTGGAATTGCATACGACAATGTTAGTGGCCGATCGGCGGCGGCTTGACAGTTGTCACAGATCCGGTCAGACTCTTACATGAATGCGAACGGGATTATGTGCCGTTTTGTTCGTCGCCGCCTGCGGATGGTCTCTGCGGGCGCAGCAATCCGCGCCGGCTCAATCCGCCCCGGCGCAGTCCGAAACCGCTGCGCAAGACGCGCAACCGCCGCTGACGCCCGAACAGCAACTCGAGGAACAGATCCGCACGGTGGACCCTTTGGCACGCGACGACAAGAACGCGAAAGATCGCGACAAAGACGCGCGTGACGCGGGGAAGAAAAGTGGGCAGAATCGCCCCACGCCCGGATCCATCGCCGAATCCGACCAGAACGCGGCCGAGGCGCAGGTAGAGGTGGGCCCGGGAGTGCTGTCGGGGGACGAATCCGGCGATGAGCAAGCCCCGGAATACACGGGGCCGGCGGTGCTGAGCCGGAGTTATACCGTCGCCCGCCCGCTCCTGCCGGCCGATGTGACGTGGGTCGAAACCCTCGGGTTCAGTACGGTCGTCAACTCCGGGGTGGTCGATTTGACCAATGCGAACGGGGGCGTGAGCACCGCCAATCTGGTGGGGACCAGGTTGAACTGGGGCCTGGCCGGCAGGCGTAATTTCCGGCGCGATCAGGTCTCCTTCGACTACGGCGGCAGCTTTTCCCAATATCCGGGCAACTCTTTTTACAACGGATCGAACAACACTCTCGCAGTTCGCGACACGCACATGTTTACGCGGCGGCTGTCGCTCAACTTTTCCATGTCGGGCGCGATCTTCTCGCAGAATTATCCGCTGGATAACCAATCTCCGGCGCCCGAAAACACCCTCAACAATTTCAGCATCGCGAGCAGTCCCGATACTCAGATCACCGACGTGGGGACGAAGCAGTTTTCGACGTCGGCCGATGTCACCTGGCAGAAGAGCGCGCGTCTGTCGTTCAGCGGCGGGGGTACTTATGCCGTCATCGTCCAGGAGGAGGCCGGCCTTCTGGGGTTGACGAGTACCCAGTTGCGCGGCGACATGAATTATCGGCTCAGTCGCAAGATGACGGTCGGCACGTACTATCAGTTCAACGAGTACCTGTTTCCGGGGGCTTGGGGAACGAGCCGGACCAACACCACCGGCGCGATTTTTTCTTATGCGTTCTCGCGAACTTTCCAGCTGCGCACACGGGCGGGCGTGTCCCAGACGAACAGCCTGGGACTCGAGGCGATACAGGTTCCGGCGCCGATCGAGGCGCTGATCGGGCAAAGCAGCGGGTACATCGACGTGGCCTCGAGTTTTCTCACCAGCGACGTCTCGGCGCAGCTGATCACGGACCTGCGCCACGGCAGGACGGTGTCAATCGCATTCGCGCATGGCGTTTCGCCGGGCAATGGTTACTATCAGACTTCCGTGCAGCAGTCGGTCAGCGCCAACTTCGCCACCCCCGCCCCTTTTTTCAGACGATATCTGGTGACGTTCACGGTGGGCTGGGATACCTTGTCGGCGATGATGCAGGCGCTGTCTTCGTACCGCAGCGAATACGCTGTGATTGCCGTCTCCCGGCCGATCGGAAACGGACTCAGCGCGACGTTTTCGTCGTCTCTCCGGCATATGGACGTTGCGGACTTCATCGGCGACCGCAATCAGTTCATGCTCAGCGCCGGCGTCAACTGGGGTTCGACCAGCGGCCGGCTTTGGCCTTTCTAAGGCGTTTTGAGGGGAAAGCGGCGGCGGCTTGGAATCTGGTACTCTGAGAACAAATCCGGCGCTATCGTCTAACGGTTAGGACGGAGCCCTCTCAAGGCTTAAATACGGGTTCGATTCCCGTTAGCGCTACCAAATCATTTGGTATCAGTTATTCACAAGATTGCCGTGCAGGATTTCTCTGCATGCAGCTCCAAAAGGGCCGGCCAGAGCCGGAATCCACATTAACTCGTGCGATACGTCGCGGAACGCCGGAACTAACGGATTCGATTTCTCAGATCCATGCCGGTTGCGGTCTGGAACGATATAAGCGCGTCACCGGTTTCAGGCGTTATCAACAGCGATTTCCTGAATCGAAAGCCCAGCCGCGGCAATGCTCAAGATAAGCGAGTTCATGTATGGAGATGAGTTCAGCGACGCTTTTCCAAAGCCAGGAAGGCGCTTCATCGCCGGCGGGCCGATAACGTTTGAGACCGGAAAGCCACTTCCTTCGCGTCGGAACGTTCATCTGTCGTCCATGAGCCTGTCCGAGGATCTCTGCCAGAAAACGCGCCGTGGCGATCGCTTCTTCGCTGCTGAGTTCGGCCAGCTCCACTTTCAGGTCCTGTGGGCGGAGTTCCCGGATGATGACGGGCTTGCCGCAAAGCCGCGCAGCCAGCATTCTTTTCGCCGAGGAACGGAGACAGGTTGCAGGCGCCTGTCACAATGCGCTTCGCATCGTCAGGCGGCATTGCCGCGTGGGCAGCGTGCGGAGCCTCGGACCTGGCCGCTTCCTTGATGTCAATGAGGCAATAACCCTCTGTCCCTTTTTTCTTTCTCCCCACTTTCACGACCACGGCGTACCGAAGGTGTCCAAGCGAGCTGCATCCCTTCATCCAAAACGCCGCGTCGGCGATTTTGATGTGATCATTCCGTCACATGCGGGCCTTTGCCACCCCGGCATTTCAGCATCCATTCCAGGCCATTGCGCTTCATCCTTCATCTTAAATCCTGCTCTGCGAGCTTGACCGCCTCGAAGGGAACAAAGGATGACGAATGTGGCCGTCCTCCGTCCATTCCGTGAACGTGACTTTGCACAGCACCTCGGGCCTGATCCAGTGGACCGAGCGGAATTCGCCGGCGCCCGTGCCGCTCAGTGCCTTGCGCTCCAATACCGGCTTGTCGGTCGCGAGAGGCTGAAACCGCTCCCAGAGCGCATGGGCGCTCTTCATGGTGAAGCCCGTGCCGACCTTCCCGGCGTAGGTCAGTTTGCCGCCGCGACGGCAGCCGAGATAGTGGTGCCAAGTGCGCGCCCGCCGCCGCCCGCATCGCTATCGCCGATCACAACGAATTCCTGCCGTTGCCGGCATTTCGCCTTCAGCCGGTTCTTCTCGCGTCCCGCTGTATAGGGAGCGTCGGCGCTTCGACACAATACCTTCCAATCCCAACTTGCATGCCTTCGAAAACATCTGTGCGCCGCCGCCGTGACCGTCACCCGACCGTCCCGTTGATCTCGCGTGAGCGGGTTTCTGCTCGATACCAATGGTGCCCCCGGGGTTGACACGGCCTTCACCTGCACCCGCAGTCGCCCACTGGGTAGATGCGAACTCGGGCGCTGGTCTTCACTTGAGCGTCCGCTCCGTCGGCGAATTGCATAAGGGGTTCATGCTGCTCACGCCGGGCAAGCGCCAGGCAGAACTGGAACGCTGGTTCGAAGACTATCTCTTGCCCCTGTTCGGAGAGCGAATCCTCCCGTCGACGCACCCGATAGCTGAGCGTTGGGGCAGGCTGAGTGCAGAGCGCCGGTTGTGCGGCCCACCGCTGAGCACCCCGGACGGGCTGATTGCAGCGACCGCGCTCTAACACGGCCCGACCCTCGTCACACGCAATACAAAGGATTTTGTGGGCCTCGAAATCGCTCTTCTCAATCCGTGGGAATGAGCCGGCCACACTACCGCCGGTATTCCCCGGACATCAGATCCCCCGCCCAAAGCGCATACGAAGTCACTTCGCGCGGATTGCCGGTCGTATCCAGAATCGCGCGCAC
>JASHSD010000016.1 GCA_030036985.1 Bryobacteraceae bacterium | reverse complement strand
GTTGGGGTGGGCCGACTCCCAGACGAGGGCCTTCCGGACGGTCTCAACGACCCAGTTGGGATCTGGGAATGCCAGCTGCCATTGGCGCTGAAGCTTCTCGGTGACCCCCCTCTCCCGGAAGACCGATTCCAGGAGGGAATAACAGGGGAGCGCTCCGAAGGCGCTGCGGAGCAGCGGCTCGGAGCTCTCTTCGTCTTTCTTCTTGTCTTTCTGATCCGTACCGAACTGCACTGAACTGCACTGAACTGAACCAGCTAGGTTGTGCTTAGCACCCCCTAGCGGCTGCTTGATTTGACCCGAATTCATTGCAGAATTATTCCCGACTACGGCTAGCACCTGTTCGGTGCTAGGATTCGTGCTTTTCTGGTTCCTGGCTTTCGCCAGTCCTCCGAGCCTTCCAGAAGTGATTTTCTGGGCCTTTGCCGCGGCGAGTGCTTCGATGTGTTTCCGGTTTCCGACGATGACGAATCGGCCGTCAGCGCCGGTCGAGATGTAATGATTGCCAAGCAGTGCGTCAAAGACTCTCATGCGATCCGCCTTGGGCACTGGGATGAACCGGAGAATCTCCTCGCGCGTCCCGTTCCAGACCTCGCTCCTCTGCGAGTCCTGCCAGAAGAGGGTGAGCACGCCGAAGGCTCTCGTCCGGTCGTAGCCCGCGCCCAACTCCTCAAGGAGGTCGCAGAAGCGATTTTCTGTGGAAGCGCCGTCGTCGACATACAGTTTCCCCACTCACTCCCTTTCCCCCCGCGCAGCCGTCCAGGTCCGCGGGATTCCCCCCGTACAAGCGGGAAAGGTGGCCCCCAGGCAACGAACCCGGGGGCCGAATCTGCTGCGGGTCTGGGCGCGCAACAGCACATGAAGAACTGTGACGGATCCCAGACCGTCCGAGAACTGCCTCGTTCGTTGCGAGGCTTAAGCTTTGAATGGACCCTCAGTATGCCAGGTGCCGGAGCTTGTCGAACGAAAAAAACGTCAGCGGCGTTTTTTCTTCCGGTTGGCCTTCGCCCACCTTGAAGCGTAGTCGTTGTGCGCAGCGCGAAGAGGCTCGAGGCGTGGGGCGCCCATGTGGAGCACCTTGCGCAGTCTCAGCGCGAGCGCGTCCGATACGCGAACGTGGGAGCCGATCTCAATCTGGCTGAGATATTCGGCGGAAATTCCCGCGGCGCGCGCGACCCGCTCACGCGTGAGGTCTAAAAGTTCCCGTTTGGCTCGAATCAAGGATCCGTAGGTTTGACGCATACTGCCGTCCTCCTGATCCTGATCTAGCCGAGTTTAGCGCGCAATGTCAAGTTCTGCTGCGGATCTTACGTCGTGAGGGGGCGATTCAGGCGCCTGTGGTACAGCGGAGCTGGCCCCAGCGGAGGCGATCCTGGCCTGGGCGATGCGGAAGTACTCCGGGTCCTTCTCGACCCCCACGAACTCGAATCCCTCTTTGAGAGCAGCGATGCCGGTCGATCCCGAGCCCATGAAGCAGTCGAGCACTCGACCGCCCGGCGGAGTAATCAGCCGACACAGGTAGGCCATGAGCTTCTGGGGCTTAACGGTCGGATGGTGGTTCGCGGAAGCTGACGTCCGGCCGGCGCCCGCGCGCGGGGAGTTCATCCCTGCGGACCCCTCCTTGCGATTCACTCGTTCGCCGGAAGACTTCTCGGGCATATCCTCCAGACCAGCGTTCCGTTCCCCGGAGCTGATCTTGGGGCAGTAGAAGAATCGCGCAGGTTCCCCCAGCGCCGCGGCGCCGACTTCGTCGAGGACGAGATTCGATGGCCATCGTCCTCTGGTGTCGGTGAAGTAATCGCCATCCCATTCCTGATTGCTGTAAGACACACCGGTCTTGCTCATGCCCTTAGATTTTCGTGCCTCTGCTGGAATCCGAGCAGCGTCGATGTTCAGCGCGCCAGTCCCCCACTTGAGCACGTTCTCGACAACGCTCGATTCCGAGAGGGGCTTCTGCACGAGCCACCAGATTTCGATTGCAGGTTTCAGTGCTGTGCCCCATCCCGCCCAGGCGGCTGAGGCGGCTGAGGCGGCTGAGGCGGCTGAGGTCACGTCCACAGTCACGGCCGAGCTCGCGCCGATTGTATGGCGGTCCTTCTCGTTCAGATTCGCGATTCCAGACTTCTTCTGACCGATGACCGGCCGATCCAAACCGGCCGCGCGGTCGATCGCCTTGCCAACGTCGAGAGATTTTGGGAATCCCTGCCCGAACAGGTGTGCGACGGTATCCCGAATCTCAAACCCGGCCCACTCGAGCGCCATCGCTGTCCAGTGGGAGGTCCTGGGGAGAGCCCAGACCAATCCGTGCGCGCCTGGTTTCAGCACTCGGTGGCACTCGCGCATCACCGATTCCATCCAGTTGATCCACTCTTTGCGTCCGCCCTTGTCCTTATCCCAGTCCTTCCCCATGAAGGCGATTCCCGCAGGTGGGTCGGTCACGAGCGCGTCGACGGAATTGTCCGGCATCTTCCGGAGCGCCTCGAGGCAGTCTTCGTTGAACAGGTGGACTTTAGTCGTCGAACTTGTGCCCGCACCTGGGGCACTCGTGCTTGCCTTTGGCTTCGATCTGCGGGGCCGGGGCTTGGGCATTGAATTCCACCTTCTTCGGAGGATCCGGATACTGAGATTTCAGTAGCATGTCCAGATTCACGTCGGGCATGCGAAAAGAATTGACGATCTCCTGGAGCTTGAGCGACGATCCGTCGATGAACTCCAGAAGCCCTTTCGACTGGACTTTCCCGTACTGAGAGACGGCCTGGAGGACGCGGCGCTTGGCTTCGTCGATAGATCCGGCCTTCACGAACACCACGGGGAGGTTCGGGACTCTGACCTCGATTTTCCGATCTTTGGAATCGACGTAGGACCCGGCCTTGAGTTTCCGCAAGACAGAGGCGCGCTGGTGGCCGTCGATAAGGTTGAGCTTCTTAGATTTCGGATCGCGCCAGACGAAGAACGGGAAGGCGACCCCGGTGTCCAAGATTTCGTCACGTAGCTTGAGCTCGTCCTCGGGCGCCAGGGTCTTGAGATTCCCCTGGAAGTCCGTCAGCTCGTCCAGGGCGGCATAGTCGCGGGTTTCACAGGCGATCTTTAATGTGGTCACGGCCGACATATCCCCGAGGCTAGCGCGGACGCCGGCGGAATGTAACCCCTTTTTTAATGCTCTCGTCATGACTTTTGCCTATATTTCGGTCCTAACTTGTAGTAGTATAATAGTCATAGAGTTTGAAGGAGGCACATCGTATGAGAACCCTCATGCCAGTTCTGGTTTTAGCGGTCTTCGGATGCAACGCTCCGGCTCAGCCCGTCGCCTCGGAAGTCCAGGTCCAGTCGGCTCCGAATCTCACGGTCCCGACTTCAACTCCGACGACCGACCCAGCGCCGTCGCCCAGTGTCACGCCGACACCGAGCGCGACCCCGAGTCCGGCGCCTTCCGCGAGTCCCTCAGCCGGTCCCTACACCTGCGAGGTCGAGGCCGACACCCACGCCCAGTGCTCCGATGGCGTGACGACCTGGACGAGCACCTACTCGGGCTACGTCGCGGTCGCCCAAGGCTCGGAGCTCAACTGCGCGCTCCAGGATCCCGACGGAAACCCGACCGACTGTACCAACCTGGAAGACGGCGGCTGCACCAACCCGCCGCTTGATGCAGCGCTCTACTGCTGGGCGCAGGGCGACACCGAGGAAGTTCTTCTCAACACGCAGCCGTTCTCGAACTTCGCCGCGCCCGGCTACGCGGTCGGTCCGCTCTCGATATCCGCTTCGGGCGGTCAGGTCTGCGTGAAGATCTCAGCGTACTACGAACTCACGCCCAACCCGCCGGCGCACCTGTACGACTTCGCCGAGCACGAGCAGCTCTGCGGGACGACGCGCACGGGGAGCTGGAGCCAGGAGGTCGAGCCATGAATCAGCTCTGTGCGACACCACGAAGATCGCCACGAAAATGCGCCGAGCAATCGGTGGCGATCTTCCGAGGAACGGGCGCAATGGAGGAGCATCCATGACTTTCAAGGACAGGCTGAAGAACTACATCGACGCGGGCTTCCCGTGCGTGGCCATCCAGACCACGGAGGAGGCGCGCGCTCTCGCGGACGTGCTCGCGGCGGCCAAGGAGTCCGAGAAGGCGGTCTACCTTTGGTCGGCGACGGAGGGGATGAGGCAGGTCTCACCGGCGGTGAAGGAGGTCGAGGACACGCATGACCTCCACCGGGCGTGCATCCAGCGCTTCAAGGACTCGGTCTACGTCCTGCGCGACCCGCAGACGTGGCCCTACGACCGCGACCCGATCCTGGCGCGCGCGGTGCGGGACCTCCTGACCTGGGCGCCGACGGACGGCACGTGCGTCGTGTGCATCGGTCCCGAGTTCAGGCCCCACGGGACGTTCGAGAAGCTCGTGACGGTCCTGGATTACTCGCTGCCGTCGAAGGAGGACCTGGCCGCCATCGCCGCGGGCATCGCCAAGTCAGCGGGCAAGGACATCGCCGCGACCGACGACGTCATCCGCGCGCTGGGGGGGCTCTCGACCACGGAGG
>JASHSD010000309.1 GCA_030036985.1 Bryobacteraceae bacterium | reverse complement strand
ACTCGATTCACGCGACCACGTGGTTGCGATTTCGGGGGCGGCAGGCACGGGCAAGACGGCGACGTTGCAAGAACTGCGGCGCGGTCTGCTGGAAGCACGGCGCGAAGTTCTCGCTGTGGCCCCGACTATGAGCGCAGTCGAGGAGTTACAGAAAGTCGGATTCGCTAATGCGATGACATTGGAGCGGCTGTTGCAGGACAGAACGGCGCAATTGGCACTCCGACAGAAGGTGCTGATACTTGACGAAGCTGGCATGGTTTCCGGGAGGCAGATGACTGAGTTTCTCCGGCTCGCCGCCGAGCGGGACGCGCGGGTCGTATTCAGCGGCGATACGCGGCAGATTCAGAGCGTCGAGGCGTGCGATGCCTTGCGGATTCTCGAAAAGGAGTCGCGGCTGAAGAGCATCACCTTAACCCAGGTGCAGAGACAAACACAACTGGATTACCGGGATGCCATTCAGGAATTGCGTCGCGACCCCGAACGTGGCTTCGACAAGCTGGAGGCCATGGGTGCGGTGCGCGAGGTAGCGCACGCCGACCGCGCTCAGGAAGTGGCGCGAGAATATTTGGCGGCGCTGGAGACGCAGGCGTCAGTCCTTGTGGTCTGCGCAACGCACAGGGAAATCGAGCTGGTTACATCGGCTATCCGTGCGGACCGAAGGCGGCGAGGAGGCCTCGCAGACGGTGTGCAATTAACTCGTGACGCGCCGCTCAACTGGACCGTCGCACAAAAAAGCGATCCCCGGAATTTCTGCGCTGGGCAAGTGCTGGGATTCAATCGCGCCGTCAAAGGTATTGCGAAGAACGCGACGCTGGAAGTGATTCGCCTTGCCGACAAAGGCGTGGTGGTTCGCAATGCGTTCGGTGAGGAGTGCACCCTCACAGCTAAACAGGCGAAATCCTTCGATGTCTACGAACGACGTTCCATCGAAGTCGCAACCGGGGACCGGCTGTTGCTCACAGCAAACCGACGCGAGAACGGCTTCAGTGGGACAAACGGCGAAATCGTAACTGTCGCCGAAGTTGACGGGGCAGGTCGCATCTGTCTGGAAGATGGGCGGACGGTGCCAGCCGATTATCGGCACTTCGCGCACGGATATGCGGTAACCGCGCACCGAAGTCAGGGAAAGTCCGTGGATGCAGTCATAATCTCCGGCGACGGGATGCGGAAGGAGTTGTTTTACGTTGCGGCGTCGAGAGGACGGCAGAGCATTCAGGTCATCACGAGCGACAAAGAATCGCTCCGCGAATCCGTGGCTCGATCGTCGATGCGGAAATCGGCCTCTGAACTGGCGCGGAGAGCGGGAACCGTTTTCGTGCGCGGTGCGTGCCGCGGAATCATGGCGGCACGGTATCTGGCGATGCGCTGGAGTGTGCGTGAATCCGAACCGGTGCCGGCCGATATCGCCTACCAAAACCAACCCGGAATGGAGCAACATCGTGAACGCAGTTTCGGTTGATAGACAGCGCAACTGGAAGGCAATTGCGCCCGAGCGCCAGGCTGGGCTGGAGATTGTTCTCCTGAAACGGACGTATGTGTTTCCCTGGAGCCAGTTTCTTTACGCAGAGGGTGGCGACGACGAAATACGGGCCGTGTTCACCACGCACGACTTGATCGTCAGGGGCGCGGCCCTGGCCGGATTACTCGCAGACCTCGCGGGTCAGCGGATCGCAAGGCTTCAGGAGCCGGCACGAGCAGATCGCTTCGACGAATCATCCGGGCCGGTTGTTCGACATCTAAGCGTCGAACGGGCGCAGGAGGGACGGGCTTGAACCTACAATATTGGCAGCTTGAGTCTCAGCAGGCTCTCGTTCAAAGCGCGCCTGTCGATCCGAAATTCGTGATGCAGAAGGCGCGCGAATGCGTCTCGAAGGTCCGCCAAATGCCCGTGTCTGTAGAGTGTTTCGAGGATGCCCACGCAGCCAATGACATCGACGCCTTCGTCCTTCGCGAACCGGCGAGCTCTTCGCTCGTCGATAAGCGCCAGCTCAGCTCCTAATTCCTTCGCGAGAACAATGGCGCTCACTTCTCCGGTGCCGAGTCCGGTTCGCCGCCGCGCTTCTTCAAGTGCGGCCGTATCGGTTACGGTAGTGACCTCGATCCATGTGGCGCCCGCGACTTGCCTGGCTCCAGGCAGACCGGCACCTGCGACCGTAACCTCGTTGAAAACTTCGGTCGGAATCAGCACGCGACCGTAAAGCTTCGGCAGCAGTTCCAGACAATCAATTCGCGCAAGCGCGATGAGGGGCGATGCGTCGGAGACGACTTTCACAAACCGAGGCGCTCGATAGTTTGCCAGTCTTCATGCAAATCATCGAGGCCGTAGTGCAAAGGTACGCGATGGCGGCCGATGTAGTCCATAAAGGCCTCGATTGGCGTCTGGCAAAGTTCAGCAGCCCGCCCGAGCGAGACCTTGTCTTCCCGGAACAGCTCCAGCGCGATCAGCTTCGCCGCTTCCTGAGAAACGCCGTTCCCCTGATCGAGCCGTGCTGCGGTTATGAGGTCTACCGGCAATTCCACGTGAAGCGTTTCCATGTTTTTTACCGTACCGCCCAGTTCACTGAGACGTCAAACTCCATCATCGCGCAATAGCTTGCCCCGATGGGCGAAAAGAAAACGTTGGTGGGTTCCGTCGGCTCGCGCCGAAGTTCAATCCGAAGCAAGACACCATCCCTAAGCCTTCGGCTTAGGT
>JASHSD010000308.1 GCA_030036985.1 Bryobacteraceae bacterium | reverse complement strand
TGGCGACAGGCATTTTCAACAGCGGAACCAACATCGGTTCCATCGCCGCGCCTTTGTTGGTTCCCGTCATCGCGTACCGGCTGGGATGGCGCGCGACGTTCCTGGTAACCGGCAGCCTCGACCTCATCTGGCTGGCGGTCTGGCTCGCATATTACCGAAAGCCCACTAAACATCGTGCCATATCGCCTGGCGAGCTGGCGTATATTCAATCGGGCAGCTCGGCGCCGGAAACCACAAAGGCGCCGGCATGGCGAACGCTGTTCGGCAAACGCGCCGCATGGGCGTTCGTCGCCGGCAAATTCATGACGGACCCGGTGTGGTGGTTTTTTCTGTTCTGGATTCCCGCGTTCCTGCAGCGCAGCTACAACCTGCCGCTGACCGATCTGGGTCTGCCGTTGGCCGCTATTTACTTGGCTGCGGACGCCGGCTCGGTCTGCGGCGGCTGGTTGCCGGCGGGAATGATCGCGCGCGGCTGGACGCTCAACCGGGCGCGCAAAACAGCCATGCTGATCTGCGCGTGCGGCGCGACGCCTGTGATCTCACTGCTGTTCGTGCGCAGCTTGTGGGCAACGGTGGCGCTGATCGGGATCGCCGCGGCCGCGCATCAGGGGTGGTCGGCGAATCTCTACACGCTGGTCTCCGACACGTTCCCGCGCCGGAGCGTCGGCTCGGTGGTGGGCCTGGGAGGCTTGGTGGGCGGGATTAGCGGCATTATTGCTGCGCCCGTGATCGGTTACTGGCTGGATCTTTCCAACGGCGCGTATCGGCCATTGTTCGTGATCGGAGGAACGGCGTACCTCCTGGCATTGGCAATCATCCAGCCGCTTGTGCCAAAGATTGAACGAATCGAGTAGATCATCGGCTTACTGAGCCGCGCGCTTGAGCAAGCGATTTCTAAGCTCCCGCGCGACACTCCCGAAAGATCGCCAGATACCTTTTAGCCGTCTCGGTGATCGACTCGGCGGAGCCCGAAACCAGTTCGCCGCCCACGCCCACTGCGGATGCGCCCGCCTTGAGGTAATCGGCCGCTGTCGCGATATTGACACCGCCGGTCGGAATCATGAGTATGTCAGGCAGCGCCGCCTTGAGCGCCTTGATGTACGAAGGCCCGCCGACGTTCCCACAAGGGAAGATCTTCACGAAATCCGCACCCGCATTCCACGCCGTGATAACCTCGGTGGGCGTCAACGCGCCCGCCATAATCAACTTCCCTTCGCGCTTCGCGAGCCGTACGGTCGGACGGTCGAACCCAGGACTCACCAGAAATTCCGCCCCAGCCTTCAGACACTGAGTCGCCGCCTTCACTGTTAGGACGGTGCCTGCGCCGATCAGAACCTCCGCGCCAATCGTGCGCTTCAGTTCGGCGATCACATCGAGCGCGCTTGGCACCGTCATGGTCAGCTCGACAATCGGAATGCCCCCGGCACAAACCGCGCGCGCCGCAATCATCGCTTTTTCCGGCGACGACGTGCGCACCACGGGAACAATCCCGATCTCGACGATGCGCCGCGAGACTTCCTGCTTCGTCATCTTGCGATGCGTGTCCCAGCGCCTTCCATCGCGCGCAGAACCTCTTCGAGCGTCGCCATGGAGGTATCGCCCGGCGTGGTCATTGCCAGCGCCCCATGCACCGCGCCGCACTCGACGGCCCACCGCGGCGATCGGCCGCTCAGCAGTCCGTAGATGAATCCCGACGCGAAGGAATCGCCGCCGCCTACGCGGTCGTAGATTTCGAGGTCCCGCCGCAGCGTCGATTCATGGAAGACGCCGTCGGCATAGCAGATGGCGCTCCAGTGATTCCTGCACGCGGTGGTCGCTTCGCGCAGCGTCGTCGCCACGATTGACAGAGGGAACTCCCGCACCACGTTTTCGATCATGCACTTGAACCCGTCAACATCCGTGCCGTTAACTTCGAAACCCAGCGCGGCGATGAAATCCTCTTCGTTGCCGAACATCACATCGACAAGCGGCGCCAGTTCGCGGTTCACAGCCTGCGCCTGTTTCACTCCGCCGATCGACTTCCACAGCGAAGGCCGGTAATTGAGGTCGTAGGAAACAACGGCGCCATGTCGGCGCGCCGCCCGCATCGCTTCCACGGCGACCCCGGCCGTTGTTTCCGACAGCGCGCTGAAGATGCCGCCGGTGTGGAACCAGCGTGCGCCGTAGTTTCCGAAAATCTCGTCCCAATCGATGTCGGCTGGCCTCAATTGCGATACCGCGGTGTGGCCACGATCCGAGCACCCCATCGCGCCGCGCAATCCGAACCCTCGTTCGGTGAAGTTGAGACCGTTGCGCACCGTGCGCCCGACGCCATCGTCCGCGACCCAGCGGATCAACGATTGATCCACGCCGCCCTGGTAAATCAAATCCTGCAGCAGACGTCCGACGGGATTATCGACGAACGCGGTGACAAGCGCCGTATCCATGCGGAAGCAGTGTTTGAGGCCCCGCGCGACGTTGTATTCGCCGCCGCCCTCCCAGACGTCGAAGCGGCGCGTGGTCGAGATGCGCCGCTCCGCCGGATCGAGCCGCAGCATCACTTCGCCCAGCGCGACGAGATCCCAACGACACCCCGATTTGGGTTTGATATTCATGCGATTCAGGACCGCTCCCGAGTGTCCTTCCGAGCCGCGACCGCGAGGGAGCGCTTACGAATTGACGCCCGAGGCAAGATACCCTCCATCCACCGCAATGCACTGCCCGGTGATGAAACTCGCGCCGTCGGACGCCAGCAGCACCGCGGCCCCGGTCAACTCCTCCGCCTTTCCGAAGCGCCCCATCGGCGTGCGCGTCAGCAGTTCGCGCCCCCGCGGCGTATCGTTAATCAGCGCGCTGTTCATCTCCGTGGGGAAAATGCCGGGCACAATCGCATTCACTGAAATCCCGTCGCGCGCCCACTCGCAAGCGAGACCCCGCGTCAGCGAAAGCAGCGCCGTCTTGCTCGCGCAATACGCCGACACATCGCGAAACGCCAGAAACGACCCGAGCGAAGCAATATGAATCACTCGTCCCCGCCCGCTCGCTTTCAACGCGTCATGGAACGACTGGCACGCGCGCAGTGCCCCATTCACATTCGTATCGAAGATCCCCGACCATTCGTCTTCGCCGATCTCCAGCGCGGGCTTTTTGAACGTATAGCCGGCTGCGTAAACCAGAACATCCACCCCACCCAGCCCCGCGAGCACCGCATCGCGCAACGCATCAATCGAGCGCCTGTCAGTCACGTCCGTGGTCTGAACAATATCGGAGCCGACTTCCCGGCAAATCTCTTCCAGCTGTTCCCGCCTGCGTCCGGTGGGCACAACAGTAGCTCCATGCTCGGCCAGCCCGATCGCGATCGATCTTCCCAATCCCGACGTCGCGCCGATAACAACCGCCACGCGTCCCGATAAATCGAAAAAGCCGCTCATCTAAAAAGGAATCTTCACCGCGCGGTCATCCGCCGGATCGGCCCAGCGATCGTTCGGCACGATCGGCGTCCATCCCGGCCGGCCCGGATCCTGATCGTAAGGATAATTTCCCAGCCGCCGATAAAGTTCGCTGTATTCGCCCATCTTGTCGCGATCCAGCTTCACGCCCAGGCCCGGCCCATCGGGCACTCTTATCGCGCCGCCTTCGTAACGCATCAGTCCGCCCTGAATGATATCGCCGGTCAGATGATGATAATGCGCGTCGGCGGCGAACGAGAGATTCGGCAGCACCGCGCCCAGATGCAGCATGGTCGCAAGCTGCACGCCCAACTCACCCGACGAATGCACGGCCACGCCCAGCTGAAACGTCTCGCAAACGCCCGCCGCCTTGACGCAGGCGCGGATGCCGCCCCAGAACGTGGTATCGACCAGGATCACATCGACCGCCGTATCGAGAACGTTCGCGGCGAGCTGTTCGAAGTTCACGACAACCGTGTTCGTGGCCAGCGGCACCCGCACCATCTCGCGCGTGCGCCGCATGCCGTTCAGGCCGAGCACGGGATCTTCGAGATAGTCGTTGCGCAAACCCTCGATGGCCTGGCCGAAGCGAATCGCCTGCTCGGTGGACCACACTGCGTTGGGATCGAATCGCAGGGCATTGCCGGGGAAGGCCGCCGCCATCGCGCGGTAAACCTCAAGCTCGTAATCGGGATGGAAGACGCCGCCCTTGAGCTTATGCGTAGTGAACCCGAACTCGCGCTTCTGCGCCCGTGTGGTTTCGATCATCTGATCGATAGTGCGCACCTCGCCCGCCCCGGTCCGCGGATTCGGATAACGAAAGAAGCAATAAGTGGCGAATGGCACGCGGTCGCGCAGCCGCCCGCCAAGAATCTCGCACACCGGCACGCCCCACGCCTGTCCGAGAATATCGAGGCAGGCGAATTCGAGCGCGGCGAGGATCTGCGTGCGGTTGTTATAGAGCGACGCGGTGGGATTCGCGATGAGGAACCGCATCTCTTCGAGGCGCGCTGGATCGTGCCCGACGAGGTACGTTTTCATGGCGCGGAACACGGCTTCGGCAGACTCGCCGCCGCCGCCCATCTCACCCAGCCCGATTAATCCATTATCGGTCTCAACCTCGATGATGGTGCGGATAAACCGTCCCCAATGGCAGCCATTCGCATGGCGAAGAGGCGCTTGCAGGGGGACGGTGACACTGGTGGCGCGAATATCGGCAATCCGCATTCCGGGCGTGGCGAAGATTTCGTTTCATCGTACAACAGGGTGAAAATCCTCAGCAGAGAGACATCTCACTTTCATCGCTTCAGGCAGTGTACGCCCACGATTCATCGTTCTCGGGCCACTCGCGGGGCGCTGCCTGAACGCCGAATTTCGACCGGCTGGCGAATTCGAGAAAGCGAGTCTTTTCGTTTTCAGAGAATCGGGATCGGTGTCCTCTTCCTGCGATGAGGCATCCGAGTTCGGGTGGTAAAGCCACCGGACGCGAGCCGAAATACGCGAAGGTTTCGGAGATCGAAACGTTTGCTCCTCCAAGGTCGTGTTCCTTGTTCTGTCGGTTTTCATTCGCTCCGTCTGAATGCATCGACGGATGCTGCCGAAAACCGCCAGTTGGCAATGGCTCGTAGATATTGTCGCCACATCGGAGTCGAAAGTCTCGGTCATGGCGTGGCTTCTTCTGCTCGAAGCGCCGGTCGCTCCAGTAATGTGCAAACTCCACAACTTCATCCACCCGCATAAAGTAGACCACTTTATTTCCTTGCGCTTTTGGGGTTAAGCCAATGATCCAATCACCCTTTCGAGCGCTACGCCTGATCACGGGTTTGCAGCACGCCAATGTGCAGTATCCGAAGAACGGGTTCGGAGAGAACCCGGTATCGTGAACGACGATGCACGAATAAAGATTCACGGTCTTCGCCTATTGCCATTCAGCTTCAAATCTCAAATCCCAACATGCTGGATCATGGCCTTGACGACCTCAGAAAGAGCAACCCAGCCCCGCGGCCGTCAAAGTTCCGGAGGTTTTTGATCGACCGCTCTTTTGCCTTTCGCCAGACCGCATCGCTTCGCGCCGCATCGAGAAATTCGTGACCATTGTATGTGAGGCGCTTGGGCTTCCCGCAGACGCCGTCGGCGCTGGTGAGCTTCTCGGCATCGATTAAACCGGCCTCGTGAAGCAGCATGACTTGGTAGCTAATATGTTCGGCAGATCGCCCGTCGATCTCTACATCGTGGAAGCCGCCATCGAACGGCAAACCCTCGACCTTCAAGAGAACCTCTCGTACAAATCCGTGTCACGTTTCATCTGATAGCCTCCAGCACCGCGATGGTCCGCTGGTTCATCATGTAATACGATCCGGCTCGTTGAAGAATTTGGGCGGCGATGTCTTCGAATAGGAATTGCATGATCGGGGCGGCTTCCCCTTTCATCCACTCACGGTATCTCGGCTCCTTGTCTTCGTTTGCGTGCGCGAGGCCGCCGTACATGAATACCTCGAGTTGGGTATCCGCTTGACTCAGGTAGCCCCTACAGATTGTGGTCGGGTCTTGGTCGGATGGACGATCTGATCGTACGGAATGGGATCTGCAGCGACGGCCTGCTGCGCGAGGCGAAAGAAAAGCTTGCCGCGGCTTTTTGACCGCCTCCGGTTGAAGCGGAACGTGAACTCATCCAGGTAGTAGTCGAGGTGCTT
>JASHSD010000307.1 GCA_030036985.1 Bryobacteraceae bacterium | reverse complement strand
GGGCCGGCGGCGGCGAAACTCCGAGAATCGCGACGCACCCGATCAGCAGAATCGCAATCGTGCGGCGCCGGTGCTCCATGCTGAGCAGCATCAGTCCGCCAAATATCGTGGTGAACAGCAACATCGGAACCTCCTAAACGTGACTCGCCTTGTCTGTATTCACAGCGCCGGACAGCTCCTCGGGCAGCTGCGGCAGTCCGGCAAGTCCCTGGGGAAATCTCTGCGCCAAGTCTTCGTAGCACTCCAGCAGAGGCTGCTCGGGATTCTGCTTGAGGAACCAGGCTCTATAGGCGCGCTCACGCGGATATGTCGTGCATACCCAGTAGTCGATGGGGGTTGGAACCAGCCGCACCGTCTGGGTCGTCTCCGATTTCTCGCCGATGACCAGCAGCATTTCGGCAAATCGGCCCTTCTGCGGCGAACCGAATCGCTTGATGGCGGCGAGCGACACGTCGTTCAAATGAAGCTGACTTTCGAGTGCGCTCATGTCTCCGGGCTGCTGGCCGATCAGCTTCGTGTTTGCGTTCTTCACGATGCCCGGACCGTGCAGCCGAGGCTGCGAAGGAGTTCCAACGAAGTCTTCGAGCGTTTGTGAAATGCCCCAAACGCTGGAGTTCCGCTTGCGCGCTGTCCGAAACAATTGAACGACTTCGGGAGCGAGCACTGGCGAATCGAGTAAGGACCAGCATTCATCGAGCACCGTGACGCTCGGCTGCCCGCTCTTTCCCGAGGCCCGTTCCGCCATCGCATTCGCGATCAACATGCTCATCGCGGTCTCCAGATGCGCGTCGGAACTTAACCCTTCGACGTTGAAGAAAAGCCAGTTGTTCTCCGTGTGGATATTGGTGTGTCGGTCGAACAATCGGCTGTAAATGCCCTTATCTGTCCAGGTCCGCAGCTTGATGGCCGCGAGTTTCGCTTCGTCGACCGACCGCTGCATCTTTTCCTCGTCCTGCCATTGGGCGAGCTCGTCACGCAGGTCCGAGAAGGTGGGGACCGGATTGGCATAGCGAAGTCCTACGCGTTTATATGTCCGTCCGATCGCTTCGCTGATGACGTTATCGACGAGTGTGTTATCGGAACCCGGCGCATCCCCGATCATGTGCCGGGTGAGATTCTTCAGGAATGCGACCTTCTCCTTCGACGGCGTCTTCTCGCCCTGTGGCAGATCCCAGGGATTGAGAGTTTCGTTCCCGTCAAGATTGACGTCGATCACTCGTCCGCCCATCAGCTCTACGAGCGGCCGGTAGGAATCGCCGCGCTCGAGAATCGAAATCTGCGTGCCCGTCCGGGCCAGCATCAGTAGCAGCAATTGCGCCATGAAGGTCTTGCCTCCGCCGCTCTTCGCCATAATCAGCATATTGGCGTCGCCCAGGTTCGCATCGAACGGCGAGAACGGCACCATCTGGCGGGATGGGGTTTCGAGCAGGACCGCCGATGACGCCAAACCTTGCCACGGGACTTCGGCTGGCAACAGGTCTGCCGCGTGCAGCGTCAGGCACTCCAGCTCCCGCTTTGTCTCTTCCGCCATCCCGGGAAGCGTTCCGATATAAATCCGCTTCTGCGCCAGCGTCTCCGGAATGCCACGGGCGCCGTTCATCCGCGCGATTGCGTGGAGGACGCGCTGGCGTCGGTCCGCAAGAGTCCGCTCCGCCTCTTCCAGCTCCTTTGAGTTGCAGACGGGCCTCGACGTGCGTAATCCAACGATCAGACTGACTTGGCATACCTTCAACGAGCTGGACACGACATCCTGCAGAGTGTGAATCAGCTGTTCCTGCGCGATCTGCGCCTCGACGTTAATCTTAAAGCCGCCATGGATATCTCTCTGCGCCGCCTGCATCCGGAGAAGCCGTCGTTTGTACGACCGCATGATCTTGCTTTGATCTGGAATCGCGATCTCCGCGCTGATCACGAGCGGAAACTCCTGTCCCACGAGTTCGCGCGTGATGCCCGGGAATGTCGCATCCGGCATTTCCTTGATGCTGACGCAGGAATACAGGAGGCCTCCAACCTTCAGATGGCCGTCCTGTTCGTCTTCGATGTTGACGTTGGCTGCCTGCGCCCGCGCGCTCTCGTAGGTAAGCCCCTGATTATAGGGGCGTACATCGCTTGCGATCGGGTTCAGCGCCCGCTTGACCTCGAGGAACATCTCCTGATCGGTCATACGTCGCGGCTGCATTCCCGTGGCTTCAAGCGTGGCCTGTGCCCCCGCCATCAGGCTCTCAAATTCCGAAAGGAAATCCTCGTGTTCGCGGAAAGTTCGCTGGATGCACTTGTTCGCGGACAAGCTCCAACCACCCGCTTTCCCCCGCGTGTTCCGCCACTCGAAATCCCGGCTCTCGTGGTGAACCTCGGGATTCCAGATGAAGTAAACATGCAGGCGCCGCCGCAGGTAGTGTCCTTCCTGTTGGCGTGTGTTCCACAATCGGATGCGTTCCCGGTCGAGCGCCTGAAGTACCGCGTTCTCGATCCGCTGTTCTTTGACGTAACGCTCGGTCAGGTCCCCGTGACCGTCCGTGACCTCGTATCGAATCTGCATTCGCATCGAACGCTCGGGCAAAGAGCGCACCAGCGCCTCCAGCACTTCTTTGGTTCGATTGCGCGTTTCGTCCGCGTGAAAGAATGTATTCAATCCGCTGGCTTCATAGCCCGCCACGAAGCTTCCGTTTGTGCGGATAATGCAGCCATCCAGATAGTCTCGAACCGGCAGCAGTTCGCAAAGCGCCGGCTGACGCAAAGAATCTTCCCATTGGCGACGGGTCATCGGCATTCAGGACTCCTCGGCTTTCAGGTATTCCACGCGCTGCTCCGAGTCCGGCTCGAGAGCGCAGTAGACGTGAGGCTTCATGTGAAACCTCAGCCAGTCCTGGAGGTAGCCGCGCGGTTTCCCGTACTTGAACAGGATGAGGGCTGGAATACTCAACACAGGGACGACATACTGCAGAAAGACGTTCATGGGGATCCCGAAAATCTCCCTCTGCAGGAATCTGCCGGACATGTTCATCACGACGGCCAATCCGAGGATGACGAACAGATCCTCAAACTCCAGATAGAGAAACGTGACCTTCGTCGCGAGATTTCGGGGAACCGGTGTCACCGTAAGCGCCATGACTCTCTCCTTCGCCGTGCCTTGTTTCTTTGCATCGCCCCGCTCCGTCAACTGACGCCTGCCGTCCCTCTGGTTACAAAGAATTCGCCCAGCCTGAGGAGTCCCGAGGCCATGAGGCACAGGATCGCGCCGACGAAATGCCGCGTATGGTTGAACTGATGGTGGACCTGATGTTCAAATAGTCCTCCAAACTTCAGGGCGCCTACCGTGACATGCATTCCCGCATACACGGGCAGGATGACGTTGGCGACCCAATCGACCAGGTTCAGAAGCGAGTTCCAGTAAAGATCCGGGTTATTCCAGCCGAGTTGCCCCGTGAACCTCTCGAACATTCGGAGAAGACCCGAGACCATCAGGCACGCCAACCCTCCGTAGGCCCACATCGAGTAGATCTGGTGATAGCCGCGAGCGTACTGGATCACAGCCAAAGCGATAAACAGCCCTCCGAGGGTCGGCATGATCACGTTACCGGCCCAGTTGGTCAGATTCAGGATTCCGTTATAGAGGGACATGTCGTGTTCCAGCTCCTACATCATCGAGGTGATCAGCTTCCAGATGGCCGAGACCGTCAGCAGGCCCAGCGTCGCGCCGATCATCGGCATCACGGGTTTCCGCGAGACGAAATTCCAGATCCCTCCGACGACGGCCAAGCCAGCGGCGATCGGGCAGAGGGTGCCCGCGAGATAGTTCCACAAGCTGTCGAGCACATCCGCGGTCGCGTACGAAGTCCCGCTGTTGTAGCTGTTGATCAGGTTCAGCGTCGTCTGAATCGCCAGCAGAAACATCGCGCCCAGAACCGAAGGCAGGGGATGCCCTCCCTGAACTGTGTCGAGGATTGCTCGCACCACAAAGAACGCGGCAAAGGAGGTGGCGAGCCTGGTCAAAACGAAATTCTGTACAAAGTTCGCGAGGTCGCTTTGAAGGGTTGCCATCCACCCGGTGCCGATGCCGCCGCCTGGCAACGACGCAGGCACTCCGAACGAAGGGAACCAGCTGATGAGCTGCGGCAGAGTGAGAAAGACGATCGCCCAGAACATCCACTTCGCGAAATGTCCGCCTATCAACGCGTCTGGAACAGATCCCTGGCGCAGACTGAGACCCGCCAGCACGAGGCAGATGACGGCGGCGGAAGGTGCAAGCAACAGCATCAATCTCATTAAATCTGTAATCAGCTGTGGAGGGGCCATAGTCGTTTCCTTCCAAATCAAAACGACGGGCGCCGTCGTTTCTCCGCGGCGGCGCTCGCCGAATGCAGGTCTATGTGACTCCGGCGGTGCCCTGGGCAATCCAGTATTCGAGCAGTCGTGTGACGCCTGAGACCATCAGGAGTCCGATTGCTGTGAACACCCATTTGGCGAATCCGCGGCCCATGGCGAACGAGCCGATCGCCATAAGCGCAGCCCCGCCGGCGCCGACCGGCGCGATTACGTTTCCGATCCAGTTGATCAGGTTCAGGAAAGTGCCTTCTGGTTGCGTCGCTTGTTGACCTTGGACAGCCACGTTAACCTGAGGGGCCGTGCCGAGATTCTGGGCCATCAAGCCCGTTTGCGCAGCAGAAACGAACAGCACGAGAACGGCTGCGATCATGACCTCTCGATGCCGGGAATTTTGCATCATCGGGATAATTTGCTCCTTTCTACCCGCTTGGGGATGGAAGAAAAGTAACCCGATTCAAAAACTCGCGCAAACGAAACTTACTCAGCGGATTCTCGGTGGGTGTGGTTCGAGGAGAGCAAGTGGGCGCGACAAACGGCGCAGCATTCTTCCGCTAAACGCTATCGCGAGCCCTATTTGCCTTTAAGGGAGTAGTAGAAAAGAATCACGTCTGTCAGCGTGAGTCCTCGCCGCGTTCTTTTCTGTCGCGGATAAGGATTCTCAAGCGTGGCGGAACGAGCAAGCGGGATTGGAAAACCGCGCAGCAAGATTCTCAGTGTGACGACCAACCACACGAGGGTCGAGATCAGAATCAGAAACCCTTCTGTCTTGCTTCGATTTTCGAAGCCAATTGAAGGCATCAGCTGCCAGAGTGTATTCGACTTCAACAAATATAAGAAGCCGCCGTACAGGAAGAACGCCATTGCGGTACGGCAGGTTTTTTGGAGCCAGATGGGAGTCTTGGCTGCCGGTCCCCTCAGGAGGAGCCAAATCGCAAGCGCGGCACCCGAGAACGCAGGCCACGAGAACATACAACTCTCCTCGGCACCACTCTAGCCCAATTCGTTTGGCGGGGCAAAACCAAAGTGGGCGGTTTCCGCCGTTCCCCCCTCTAGGGTGGTCCTACTGTTGGGGAGCTGAGGTCTGTGTGATTTGTGGCTTCTGTTGCTGCTGGTACATCTGGTTCAGTTCCTGCTTCAGTTCGAGCAATTCCCGCAGTTCCTGCACGCTCGGCGCGGGAGCCGAAGCGTAGCTCGAAA
>JASHSD010000306.1 GCA_030036985.1 Bryobacteraceae bacterium | reverse complement strand
CCCAAGCGCCCGTATTCACGGCCCCGCGGCGCAGCCCGACGATCACCGGCAGATGCTGAATGCCCACCGGACACTGAAACTCGCAGCCTCCGCACGTGGTGCATTGGAACACCGCTTCCTCGGAAATGTGCGGGCCCAGCAGCGGTGCTTCCGAAGCCGGGCCTTCGCTATTGAGATAGGCGCGCAGCCCCAGAATCACTTCCTTGGGATTCAGAACCTTGCCGGTATTGAAGGCGGGGCAGTGCTCGGTGCAGCGCCCGCATTCCACGCAGGAGAAGACCTGCAGCGCTTCGATGCGCGTAACGTCCTTGCCGTTGACGCGTCCGAAATCTTCGTCGCCCGCAAGTTTCGGAATGTCGCTGAAGTGTTTCCGCTTGAGGAAAATCGTGGCCGGACTCAGGATCAGATGCAGATGCTTGGTATGCGGGATGAGCGGCAGGAACGCGAGCAGCGTCAGCGTGTGCGCCCACCACATCGCGCGTCCGGCGGGGGCGGTTTCGGGCAGGCTGAGGTCGCCCAGATACGTGATCATGAGCAGAAAGATCAGGCCCGCGATCACTCCCGATTCGAGTGAGACTTTCCCCAGCCACAGGGGACGCGCGAGAAACCGCCGTGCCGCCAGTCCCGCTATCGAAACCGCGACGACGACAGCGAAAACCGCCACAAACCCGAAATAGATCCGGCCGAATCCGCCGGTTCGCGACAGGAACGGCGCGCCGAATCCGCCCGCGATGTGGTTGATCGTGACCAGCGCGAACGCGCAGAATCCCCAAAACACGAACGCATGGGCGATGCCGGCGAGCGGGCGTTGGCGGATTACCTTCTCCTGCAGCAGAACCTCGCGCGTGAAATCGCCTGCTCGCGACCAAAACGACCCCCAGTCGTAATCCGAATCGCGCTTCGCAGCCGAAATCACGCGCACTACACGGCGGAATCGCAGCCAGAAGCCCGCCAAAGAAAGGCAGATCAGGATGGCGAGGACGATTCTTTCCGGCAGGCTCGGCACTGGCATTTAAACTACATTGTCAACCTGAGCTTTCGTAGTTGGAGTGCTACATTCGGAATTGTGCCAATCCCCATTCAAAGAAGTGCGGTTGTCTCCGGAGGAGCTGGTTTCGTGGGGTCGCATATGTGCGACCTCTTGTTGCGCGAAGGAATCAGGGTCATCGTTCTCGATAATCTGCTGACGGGCGCGGAACGCAACATCGAACACCTTTACAGTCGGCCCGATTTCGAGTTCCGATTTCAGGACGTGACGGAGCCCTTTGAAGTCGATGGGGCCGTGGACTACGTTATCCACATGGCTTCGCCCGCAAGCCCGAAGGATTATCTGGATCACCCCATCGAGACTCTCGATGTGGGGTCCATCGGGACGCGCCGCATGCTCGAACTGGCACAGGAGAAGGACGCGAAATACCTGCTGACCTCGACCTCGGAAAGCTACGGCGATCCGGCCGTGCATCCGCAAGTCGAAACGTATTGGGGCAACGTGAACCCGGTGGGTCCGCGATCCTGCTACGACGAAAGCAAGCGTTTTGCGGAAGCTATGACCATGGCGTACCACCGCAGCCGCGGCGTCAGGACCAGCATCGCGCGTATCTTCAATACCTACGGCCCGCGCATGAAACTGAACGACGGCCGCGTCGTGCCGGCCTTCATGGATCAGGCGCTGCGCGGCGAACCCATCACCATCTTCGGCGACGGATCCCAGACCCGCAGCTTCTGTTATGTCAGTGATCTCGTGGAAGGCCTGTACCGTCTGTTGCTCTCGGATGAAGCGCTGCCCGTGAATCTGGGAAACCCGCACGAGCTGACCATTCTTGAATTCGCGAAAACGATCGAGGAGATGACCGGCACGCGCGGGGGCCGCATGAATCGCGAACTTCCCCAGGACGATCCCAGGCAGCGGCAGCCGGACATCTCGAAAGCGCGCAGGCTGCTCGGATGGAGTCCGAAGGTGCCGCTGGCCGAGGGCATGCGCTACACGGTGGAATATTTCCGCTCGATGGTTGAAACTGTAGCCTGAGATGCCTTGCAAGCCCACGCTCGTCACCGGCGCCTCCGGCTTCGTTGGCTGGCATGTGGCAAGGCTGCTGATCGAGCGCGGACATTGCGTGCGTGCGCTGGTGCGGCCGGCCAGCGTGGTTCCGGAATTGGATGTCGAACGCTTCGCGGGCGACCTGCGCGATCCGGCTTCGCTCGAACGGGCCGTCGCCGGCTGCAGACTGGTGTTCCACGTCGCCGCGGATTATCGGCTGTGGTCGAGAAGCCCCGGCGAGCTTTACCGCTCGAATGTGGATGGCACGCGCAACATGCTGACCGCCGCGCGGGCGGCGGGCGTCGAACGGTTCGTTTACACCAGCACGGTCGGCTGCATCGGCATTCCGACCGGCGGCCTCGGGGACGAAGATCAGCCCGTGTCGCTTGCGCACATGGCGGGCGCTTATAAACGTTCGAAGTTTCTCGCCGAACAGGCGGCGCTCGAGTTTGCGCGCAGCGGGTTTCCGGTCGTGATCGTGAACCCCACGGCGCCGATGGGAGACCACGATTTCAAACCCACGCCGACGGGGCAGATCGTGCTCGATTTTCTCAACGGCGCCATGCCGATGTTCATCGACACCGGACTGAACGTAGTCGGCGTGCGCGATGTCGCCATGGGGCACCTGCTGGCATGTGAGAAGGGCTGCGTGGGTGAGCGTTACATATTGGGTTCGGAGAACCTGACGCTCGGCGAAATCCTTGGCGAACTGGCGAAGATCACGGGGATGAAGGCGCCGACTCTCCAGCTGCCTTATTTTCTCGCCTGGTCGGCCGGACTGGCCACAACCGCATGGGCCGATCTGACGGGGACGCCGCCGCGCATTCCGTTCGAGGCGGTGCGCATGGCGAAGACGAAGATGTGGGTTTCGCACGCGAAGGCGGCGCAGGCGCTGGGCTATGCGCCCGCGCCCGCGTATCACGCATTGGCCGAGGCGGTCGCCTGGTTTCAGTGCTGGCGGAAACAACGCGCGGCGTAGAGCGTAGTGGTATTATAGCGGCTGAGGGGTTGGAATGATGGCTTCATCCCAACCCCAGGGATCAGTTAACGAACCTTGCGGAACGTGAAGCTGATCTCAAACGTGATAGACTTCATCACGATTTTCAGTCGCACGGTAACCATAACGGCACCGCCTTTGCGTTCCGATGGATTGACAGACCGGCAGCTCAGACTGCCGGTTTCCTGTCTCTGAACTTGCCTTCTGTCAGTCCCGAACGAAAAGCTTCACAATCGTAGTGGCCGCGCCGCCGATTTGTCTCACGCCTGAAGCGAACCGTGGCGCGCGAACTCCTGCGTGCCGCGGGCGCACGCTTCGCCCCAGAATAATGGCAGACTGAGAGTCTGCGCCGCGAGGGATACTAAATGACCTGACACCAGTCGATGGTATCTGGCGCGGCTGCATCGTTACAACCAGAAGCTCAATTGCGTCGTGACCTTCCCCGACGACCTCGCGATGGCGCAGGCCAAACAGGCCGACGCCGAGATCGCCGCCGTGCTTGTGGCGATTGCCACGAATGCGTTCCCAAGATGATCAGACTTCTGCAGTTGGATCTCTCATTGTCGATTGACGACCTCGGCACGAGTTACTCATCGCTCAGCTATCTCCAGAAACTGCCCGTGGATTTGCTGAAGATCGATCAATCGTTTACAGCCCGGATCGACTCCAGTGCGGAAGCCCCTACCATGCTGAAATCGGTGATTGCCCTTGCCCACACGATGGGCCTGCGGGTAATTACCGAAGGCATCGAAAACTCGCACCAGCTCGATATTGTCCGGCGGCTCGGGTCTCACGAGGTTCAGGGATATTACCTCGGTATGCCGGAAGACGAGGAGAAGGCGCTTCAAAGCGTGCTCACCGAAACAGCCACCCATCTGCTCCTGGATGGGACATAGTTGGATGAGACGTAGTCCGGACTGACAGCGCCCGGACCGACAGTGCCCGGAAGAAGCCGATCAGCTCCTTCCGCTGTCTTATTTGGACGACGGACCTTCCGTCGGAGCGCCGGTACCCGGCGAGCCCACGAACAACTTCCTTCCGTCCGGCAGCGTGATGTTGCTGCCGTTGGCGCGGTTCGATCCGTCCTTCGCCTGCCAGCCCTCCACCACCACTTCGGTGCCCGGAGGCAGCGAAGCCTTGGTGAATCCGCGCCGCAGGAGTCCGTTCGGAGCGCCCGCTTCGATCATCCAGGAGGTCACCTTCCCATCCGCGTCCTTCACGTCGAGGTGAATCCAGGCGTGGGGATTGATCCACTCCATCTTCGTCACCGTGCCCTTCAGCACGAGCGGCTTGTTCACATCGAACTCGGCCGCGAACGCGTGGTGCGCCCAAGAGGGCGCGGCCGCCAGCAGTAACCCGAAGGCCGCAACCGCAACGGAAATTTTTGTTCTCATGATAATGACTCTTCTCCCTGACTCAACTCATGCCTCGGCGTCATCGGCCGCTTACTTCTTGCCTGTCGCCGCCGCCTTTTCCCTCTCCGCGCGCACAGCCAGAAGCGCGTTCCGCAGAGACATGTTGCCTTCGTGGCAGGCGTATTCAAAAATCTTATACCCCGGCTCCTGAGTAATCGGGAACGAGACCTTCCACGGCGACTGGTAAGTCACCGGGTCGTCCACCGTCAGCTCGTACTGAATCACGTTGCCCGGCATTCTGGTGAAACGCTCGATCAGCTTCGTATCTTCGCTGTAGGGAAGTCCTCCGCCGTTCGGGCCGACGCCCATCTTGTCGTTCAGATTCGTGGTCTCGATCACCAGCGTGTTTCCTTCCCAGTGGCCGACCGGATCGCCCATGTATGTGTGGACATTCGACGCCAGGTGGTGCGCCCGGCCATCCGTCGGAATAATCCGGGTGTCGTGCACCATCTCGTAATTGATCGCCACGTATCCGGGCGCCTGTACGATCTGCAGACCGTTGCCGTAAATCACGGGAAGAATCGACCCGGCGACGCCGCGCGTGATGCACTGGTCATAGATGCTCCAGTCCGACCACGAAGTGAGCGGCTTGCCGCGAGCGGCCCGCTGCGCCTCCTGTTTCGCCAGACCTATCGTCGTCAGGCCGGGAACGCGCCCGTTATCCGGGAACACAACCTGGGAGGTTTGCCTCGAAGCCCTGCGGGCGAATTCGCCGAACTGTCCGGGCACCGGCGCCGCATCGACCCCGCGTCCGAACGCGCCCTGCGCTGCCGGTGCGGCCTCGCCTTTCTCCTTCGCCTCCAGTTCCCGCAGCGCGGGCGAATGCTGATCGTCGTTCGGATGCTCGATGCGCTGCTGCGAAGCCTTGACCTGCTTCTCGCGAGCCGCCAGTTCGTCCTCGGTGAGAAACGCCCGGGTGCCATCCTTTACCGGCCTCTCGAAGGGAACGCCCCAAGTGTCGTCGCTGGTCCACGTCCCCTGCAGATCGGGATCGCCCCATGGGGTCTTCGGGACCACATTGGATTTGCTCTCGGTTGTCGCGGTCTTCGCGGAAGTCGCGAGTTTGGCTTTGGCGGCGGGCGCCGCGGTCTGAGCGGCAAGGGGTCCGACCGCAATGGCCGCGCCCAACGCGCCAGTCAGCAGGATGCTTCTTTTGCTCATGAGGATACTTCCTTTCAGTGCTTG
>JASHSD010000305.1 GCA_030036985.1 Bryobacteraceae bacterium | reverse complement strand
CACATGGTCACCATGCCGTAGCGCGCGCCGCGGCGCTGCATTTCGCGGAGGATGGTCGCGGTGAGTTTCGCGCCGGTGCAGCCGAGCGGATGACCGAGCGCGATGGCGCCACCGTTGACGTTCACGATCGCGGGGTCGAGTTCGGCGAGGCGCATGACCGCGAGCGCCTGCACGGCGAAAGCTTCGTTGAGTTCGATAACGCCGATGTCGTCGAGCTTGAGTCCGGCGAGCGCGAGGGCTTTGGGGATCGCGACGACCGGACCGATGCCCATGATCTCGGGAGGCACGCCCGCGGTGGCGAAGGCGATCAGCCGCGCCATGGGTTTGAGGCCGAGTGCGCGGGCTTTGCGTTCGGACATCACCAGCGCGGCCGCGGCGCCGTCGCTGGTTTGCGAGGAGTTGCCGGCGGTCACGGTTCCCTGCTCGTGGAAGACGGGCTTCAGCTTCGCCAGCGCTTCGATGGAGGTATCGGGGCGCGGGCCTTCATCTTTATTGAAGATGGTTTCGGTGTGGACCGGCTTATTGCCGTTGCCGTCCAGCGCGGTGGTTTCGACTTTGACCGGCACGATTTCATCGTCGAAGCGGCCTTGGGCCTGGGCGTTGAGCGCGTTCTGGTGGCTGCACCAGGCGAAGGCGTCGGCCTCTTCGCGCGTAATGCCGTATTTGCGCTGAACCTCTTCGGCAGTCAGCCCCATGTTGATGTAGACCTGCGGGTAATGGTCGACAAACCAGGGATTGGGCGCGGGCTTGTTGCCGGCCATCGGGATCATGCTCATGGACTCGCTGCCGCCTGCGATGAGGATGTGGGCGCCGCCGGCGCGGATGCGGTCGACGGCCATGGCGATCGACTGAAGGCCGGAACTGCAGAAGCGATTGATGGTGACGCCGGCGGTGGTGACGGGGAGTCCGGCGAGCAGGGCCGACATGCGCGCCATGTTGCTGCCGGATTCGGCTTCGGGCATGGCGCAGCCGAGGATTACGTCTTCGATCTCGTCTTTCGAAACTTGGGGATGGCGTTCGGGAAGGGCGCGAATGGCAGTGGCTGCGAGATCGTCCGGCCGGGTGTGGCGGAGCGCGCCGCGATTCGCCTTTCCGACGGGCGTGCGAACGCAATCTACGATGACTGCTTCAGGCATCCAAGGTATAGCTTACCTGTGGCCGCCGTCTTCGCCACGTCCTTGCGATATATTCCTTGACAAGCATATGCTCGGTCGGGTATATCAAGAGAGTGGAATCGGTATTTGAAATCATTGCGGAGCCGAACCGCCGCGCGATATTGAACCTGCTGGTCTCGTCACAACAGTCGGTGGGAGAGATCGAACGACGGCTTCGCATGCCGCAGCCGACCGTGTCGAAGCACCTGCGAGTGCTGCGCGATGCCGGTTTCGTGGAATCCACCGTGGACGCGCAGCGGCGTCTCTATCGGCTGAAACCGGAACCGCTGCAGGAGGTGGATGCGTGGCTGGCTCCGTTCCGCCGGTTCTGGTCCGCTCACGTGGATGCTCTCGAACGCCACCTCGACCGCATGGAAAAAACAAAACCAACGAAAAGGAAGAAACGATGAAGATCAAACTGACCAGCGTGTTCGTCGACGACCAGGAGAAGGCCTTGCGCTTCTACACCGAAGTGCTCGGTTTCGTGAAGAAAGGGGACTTCAGCAACGGGCCGTATCGATGGCTGACAGTGGCTTCGCCGGAGGATCCGAACGGCACGGAGCTACAGCTGGCGCTCAACAATAACCCGGCGGCCAGGACTTATCAACAGGCGCTCTTCCAGCAAAGCCAGCCGGCGGCTATGTTCTACACCGACGATCTGCAGGCCGATTACGAGCGTATGAAAGCGCGTGGCGCCGAGTTCACCATGCCTCCAACGGACGTGACGGCTTCCAAAATCGCGATGCTGAAAGACACCTGCGGGAATCTGATTCAGGTGACGCAGTTGATGCGTTGGCAGTAAGAGGGATCAGTGAGCGATCACGCGCAGTATACGCCGGGTCCGGCGAGCGGGGCGCAGGTGCTGAAGGATGGAGAGAAGTGGACGCTCATTCTCGTGCGGGAACTGCGCCACTCGCCGGAAAAAGTCTGGCAGGCGCTGACGGACCCGGCGCATCTGCGCGAGTGGGCGCCGTTTGAGGCCGATGGGAGCCTGGGTTCCGTTGGGACGGTGAAGCTCACATGGATGGGAAACCCCAGGCCGCTCGAAACAACGGTGACGCGAGCCGATGCTCCCAAGGTGCTTGAGTACAACGATACCCGGTGGGAACTCGAAGCGCTTGGCGGCGGTACGCGCCTGACGCTATGGCACAGCATCGATCGCCGATTCATCTCGTGGGGCACCGCCGGATGGCACATCTGTTTCGATGTTCTGGATCGGTTGCTCGCGGGTGAGCCGATTGGCCGCATCACTGCCGGCGACGCGATGAACTTCGAGGGATGGCAGCGGCTGAACGCGGAGTATGCGAAGTTGTTCGGGATTGAATAATCCCGGCGGGCTGGAAAAGCCCCGAACCTCGACAACTGAACGCATAGGCTCTTCGGAAACCCAAGCCAGGTGGATTACCAATTCAATGCCACGCAGCTTTTTGTGGGGCCAGGCCTTCGGGCCTGCGGCCGGGCTTCTGCCCGGCCCGAGACTGATCGAAAGCACTATCTAACCCTCGGATTCGCGTGACTCCAGGCCGCCCGGAAGGCGGCTCGCAGCGCCGGCCCACAATAAGGCTGGAAAATCTACGTGGCGTTGGATTGCCAATCCGCCGGACCCAGAGGGTGCCCCTGACAACCTGGCCTACACCGGTTTCGGATTCTTGTGACGGGCCGCCCGACCCGCGCCCCACACGACGACCAAGCCAAGGCCGGAGGCAAGGAGCGGCCAAGTCGATGGTTCGGGCGATGTCGAAATCGACCCCGTGTATGTCCCCTCGATCGATTCAGTCGTGAGGCTTGTCCGCGTGATCGTACCCGTGTAGGTGACCTCACCCGTGTCTCCGGCGAAAATTCCTGAGCCGCCGGTGACCTCGAAATCGACTGTAAACGTCGCGGTGCCCCTTCCCGTGATGGCGCCGCTGCCGGATGTGGTTCCAAACAGTTCCCCGTCATCCAGTACGTCGGTCATCGTTCCGTCCGTGATGGTGAGGTCGGATCGACCGCTGAAGTCGATCAGGGACTGCGACGTTGGGGTGAACGATCCATAGGTGTTGTCATCGCCGTCGCCGGCGAAGTTCTGAGTAAAGAGACCCGGTGAACCGTCGGCTGTAATTGTTGCGTTGCCGTCGAAAGTTCCGCCGAGGCTGATGGTGTCGCCGTAGACGGGCAGGGTGCCGACCGCCATGACGATAAAGATTGCATATAGCTTCTCGCGTGCCATGCGATCTCCTTATCTCTCCTTACCCGGGACTTGCCTTAGTGTACAGCGGCTTGCTGACTTATGACGACATTTTGCGGTCCCCGACGCGAGAACGGGTACCAGTACTGACGAAATCGCTCGGAAAAGAGCAACCTGGTGGGTAGTTCTCTGCGGTTCGGACACGCGACTTTAGTCGCGTTTTTATGTGTGGCGCCCAAAAACGCGACTAAAGTCGCGTGTCCATGTCATTTCCTGAACACTACACGTTGGCGATCGTGCCTGTGCTGTCGCCGAACTTGTCGCGCTCGACGCCTATTTTCTGAAGCAGCGTTAAGTGCAGATTCGCGATGGGCGTGCGCTCCGGCAGCACGACGTGTTGACCTACGAGTTTCATCCGGCCGCGCCGCCGCCCACCAGGATGTTCGGCTCCGGATAGTTGTTGTGGAGATCGCTGTTGCTCATGTTCGATCCGTACATCAGGATCGCGTGGTCGAGCAGCGTTCCCGGCCCGTCCGGCGTTGCCGCCAGCTTCGTCACGAATTCCGCGAATTTCTCCGTGTGCCAGGTCTGGATTTTGACCAGCTT
>JASHSD010000304.1 GCA_030036985.1 Bryobacteraceae bacterium | reverse complement strand
CGGCAGTGCACGTCAGGGTGGATGTGACGCTCGTATGCGATACCCGGAAAATCCGCTTGCAGCGTCCCGCGCAGCCCGCGAAGCAGCGGATCAAGGCGCGGACTCTTCTGCCGCACGCCGACGCCGGCGGCCCTCGATCCACCAAGCGTAAGGACGAGTCCCTTTGGCACCCCTGCGCTGTCGAACTCGTATACCTGGTACCCGCGCAGACGCCGCTGGGCATAATGCCCCAGCGCCAGGCTTTCAAAGCCGTCGAGTGATATTTCGAGCCCGGATCCGACCTCCAAGTAGAAGAGCTCCTCGATCCTCGACAGCGGATTTACGCTCATGCGGAGTCACCATGAATGACAGCAACAGCACACCGGACTGGATTGTATTGAGGTACGCATATTCGTCACCCGGAATAGAGGAACGACATATCTTCGGCCGATGGCGGCAGCGCCTCGGGGGCACCATGCACAGCCTGCAGCGCCTGTCCAAGCCAGGGGTTGCTCGCCTGGCAGTACTGCTGGATGGCCGTAAACTTGTGCGCATCTGCTGGCCCCGGCGCGATTGTTGCCCCGAGGTCGGTCGTGATCAGCCGAGCGACACCCTCTTCGAATTTGTCCTTCGCCTGTTTAAGGAATGCGCCCACGCCCGCAAAGCGGTTACCTTGGTAGTGCTTCACCACCCAAGGCGTGGCAAGCCCGATTTTCGAATACGCCACAAAGCCGAAGACCGCCTCGATGTCCTCGGGAAGCACCTCGAGACTACCGACGTACTGCCGGAATGCCCGCACCGCCAGCGCGTCCCCGCGCGCGCGACTCCCAGTGTATCCCTGCAGTGTCGGTTCGAGGTCCGGCGCCTTGCCGGCGGAGTACCGCTGAACCGCCTCCCCGATCTTCACTGCTCGGAGCAGGGCAAGCCCCTTCGCGACCGAAATGAGGTTTTTGGCGATACCCGGTGAAATACCCGTCACGTACGGGCACAGTTCGTCCTCGAAAGCCTTGATGAACCGGCAGATCGTGTTCGCGCCCTGCACCGGTTTTGTGCAGATGTGATAGATGTTGCCGCCCTTCGTCGGAACCGAGCCTTTTTCCTTGGTCAGGGAGTGCTCGCAGTAGTCGAACGACTCGAGATAAGCCAGAAACAGATTCGCGTTTTTGTGCAGTTGTACAGCCCCGAGATTCTGGTACACGAAGAGGACATCTCCGACAAGGCTCGCCCGGTTGGTCAGTTCGAGTTCTTTGGAGAAATCTCCATGGGCTCTGACCCGGTCCTGTGGCAACGGGGTGAAAACCCCCATCGGGATCTCGATAATCGTGCGCCGGCGCATCGCCTTGTCGATTTCGAACGTGCCGGAGTAATCCTCACCCTCGTTGATCGCAGCCACCTGAAACTGATAACGCCGGTCTCCGGAGTACTTATGGCCAAGCTTCGCCTTCTTCCCGTTGGGAAGCGTGATCTCCCGATCAAAGAAGTGCATGAGGCTTGTGTTGATCTTGGAATGACTGCGGTTGATCTCGTCCGTGATCAGCCCGGGCAGCTCCAGAAACGGCATCAGCTTGTAAATATCCTCGGATGTGCGGCCTTCGATCATAGCGCGATAATCCACACTGGCAGCGATATCCTTGTTGTACTCAATGTCTATGTTGATCTTGTGCCAGCCGAGTTCTTCCTCGCCGAAGAGTGAGTTCATACCCACCTTGGCGAACATCGTTTTGCCAAGATCCGTGGGTCCGGTGAGCAGGATGGAACTGTGCGTTAGTGCGCCGACCAAAAACAAGTCGCGAATCCCGTACGTGAGGGGCAGCGGGTGCTTTACTTTTGCAGCTTCAAGCGTGAACCCGGTGTGCTGCTGGATCATCGGCCGGGAATGGTAGTACTGCGCCGTGTGCGCGTACACGGCGTCGCGCAGGCGTTGCGTCGTTCCGACGATTTCTAGCAAGTCCCCCATTCGTTGCCTCCTGCCCGGCTCCTAACGATATAGCACGTTCAAGCGGTCTAGTGACAACCGCCACTATTCGCGGCGTTTATAACCTGCCACATATGCAAGAACGTAACTCGACTTGTTTTTTTCGCGCCGGAGGGGATTCGCGGCCTACGGACGATCGGCCCGCAGCATTGACGTCCAAAGCGTGGATGCGATTTAATCGACGAGTGGGATTGCCGCGGGACCGATTAATGTGGTTACTTTTAGCCGGCCTCGCCGGCGCGGCAATTGTCTGCTATTGGGTCGTGGCAAGCCCGACCTTGCCAGCAGCAGATGGCTGGAGTTGGCAGGTTCCTCCGATTGTCTCAGCTTGGTGGATCACAAATCGAAGATGGATTGTTTTGCCGCTCTTCGTATTCTGTTCCTTGCCCATGCTCGTGCCGCGCTTCAACGCCGTTTTGGCCTCTGCCCTCGCGGTCGCGGGGGCGCTTGCCACCTTCCGGACGCGCAACTGGATCTATCTCACGGTCGCAGCGATGAATATGGCTCTTGCGCTGGCTTTCCTGGACGCATGGCGCGGGTGGTTCATCGAGCGTTGGCAGGCAGCGGAGCGGTTTGTCGGTGCCGCTGGAAGGAGCCCAGCGTCCCGCCACACCCCAGCTGCGGTTTCGACATCTCACGTCCGGGGGCGGCCGGTGCTCGCATCCGAACGGCCGCCCGTACCGATTGAATTCTCGCAGCGTGCTCTCGCGGTCGAACGTTTCGGGCTGGACCTTCCCGTCGAAGTACTTCCGCCGTTCGATGGCGAAGACTGGGAACGGGCGGCCCGCGGGCTGCGCGGATGCAGCGTGTTCCTCGACGATTCGGGCTTGGCATCCCATGTCGCTCTCCAGCGGCTCCGCGAAAGCCTAGCCGGAGTGGGAGTATCGGTGAAAGGCTCTGACGTTCGCGCCGACGCTTACGTGGTGCTCCGCTGCATCGGAGGGAATGGTCGATTCGCGTTTGCCGTCACCCTGCCTTTTCGGCCCGGTTCGGGCTGCGCGACGGAATGCGCCGCTGAACATTTACCCCATACGGTCATCCGCGCGCTGGCACATGCCTTCCGCCGAGTGGCTCTCACCGCTTCGGATGGGGCTCGAGGCACACTTGCGGGCTAAACCGCTGCGAGGTGTCTTTCCAAGTCCTTTGCCAGCGGCAGATCGCGGGCTGAGAGATCCAGTTCCTGAGCCAGGGCCAGTTGCAGTCGGGCTAGGGTGTAGTCGCGGCGGTAGTACGCCTGACGCGACCATTCCAGCCGAGTGCCGCCCAAATTGGAGTTCCAGCCCTTCCCGATGCGATTCCACTGCCGAACCTGGCGTCTGCTCTCCCCATCCTCCGGGTCGATCAGTAGTGAGCGCCGGAAGCATTCGATCCCGGCCGCGGGATCCTGACTGAGAAGGCCTAGGTGCAATACTGTTCACTTAAAAACATTTTGATGCTATTCTGTTTCAGGGCGAATGCCTCCAACCGGAGGTGTTTGCATGAACGTCACAGCCGTGGTGTCAACCACCTTGGCGACAGTCGCCTATGATCATGCAGGCGACATCCTGCAACTGGAGTTTCGCAGCGGGA
>JASHSD010000303.1 GCA_030036985.1 Bryobacteraceae bacterium | reverse complement strand
GCGCGGCCCTGAAAAACGGCGGCCATTTCCTGCGCGCGCTCACAGGTCCTGTTGGTTACAAAAATACGCGTGGCGCCCGACCGGTGCAGATGCTTTGCCGCCAGTTCCCCCATCTTGCCGGAACCGATAATCAGGACCGCGTGGCCCTTGAGCGAAAGCTCGAAGACCTTCCGCGCCAGTTCGACCGCGGCGTAGCTGACGGAAACGGCCATGTGGCCGATGCCGGTCTCCGTGCGCACCCGCTTGGCCACGCCGAAAGAGCGCGTCAGGACCTGTTCGAGGAGTCCGCCGACGGAGCCTTCCGTTTTTGCCACAGCGTAAGCGCTCTTGAGCTGTCCCAGAATCTGGGGTTCGCCCACCACCATGGAATCGAGGCTGGACGCCACGCGGAAGAGATGCTGGATCGCGGCGCGCGACTCCCTGCGGTAAAGATGCCCCTCAAAGGCGGCGGCCGAGCCTTGCCAGGAAATCAGGAAGCGGTCGATGATGTCGGCCGGCTCCTGTTCGTCGGCGGAGGTGACCGCGATCTCCACGCGGTTGCACGTCGAAAGAATCACGGCTTCGGCAGCGCCCAGACTCCGGAGTTCGTGCAAAGCGTCGGGGAGCGCGGATTCGGGGAGGGCCAGCTTCTCGCGCAGGTGAACGGGCGCGGTTTTGTGGCTGAGGCCTTTCAGCAGGAGCTTCATTGAATCAGCCGGCGCTCCAATTGAGCATGTGCCATCCACGCGATGGCGGAACAGCACAACGCGACGATGGCGAGGATGGCGGCCTTGCGGCCGCGCCATCCGGCGCTCACGCGGAAGAAGATGAGCGCGAGGTAAATTCCCCAGGTGATGCTGGCCGAACTGATCAGCCCGTTATCGATCCAGCTCACCCCGCGTTCGATCCAGGCCCAGAGAATGCCGATGATGATGCTCACGGTAATGAAAACGAAGCCTGCGGCGAGCGAGCGCGAGATGAGATCATCCAACGTACCGAGAGGCGGAAAAAAGCGAGAGAACGAATACGTGTGCTTCTGTTTGAGCTGCCTTTCCTGAATCAGGTAGGCGACCGCCGCGATGGCGGTGAACAGAAGGGCGGCGTATCCGAGCAGCGCCAGCACGACGTGGACGATCAGCCAGGTGCTGCGTACGCCTTCGCTCGACCAGTGCGAAACCGGGTTGCGCAGCGCGGCCACGAGCGTCATGACGAAGACCAGCGGGAACACGAAGACGCTCAGGCTTTCGGCTTTGTAGCGCCAATAGATGATGAGAAATGCGATGGTGACGAGCCAGGCGCCGAGCGACATGGATTCGAAAAAGTCGTTGGCCGGGAAATGATGCTGCACCAGGCCCTGTTCGACGATGGAAACCAGCTGGAACAGAGCGCCGAGGCCGAAGGCGGTGAAAGCGGCGCGAAAGAAACTTTCGCGTCCGCGGAGGACGGTAACGATGGCGTGGATGAGGCCGACCGTGTACAGCGTGGCCGCGACCCGAAGCCAGAGAATACTGGATTCACCCATGATGGGGATGCTTACACCAGTATAAAGCTCTGCGAGAATGGAGGCATGGCTGTAGCCAAGATGATGTCCGTCGAGGAGTACCTGTCGACATCCTGGGATCCCGACCGCGAATACGTGGATGGGCGTTTGGTGGAGACAAACTTGGTCGATTACGATCATGGGGAAGTGCAGGGCTTCGTTTACTCCGCGCTGAAGAGCCGGGGTTTGCGTACAGTAATGGGAGTGCGGGTGCAGGTGAAGCCCACGAGGTTCCGCGTACCCGACGTGCTGGCCCACCGGGGAGAAAGGCCGACGGGAGGCGTTTTCCGCGAACCGCCATACATCGTGGTCGAGATCAAATCCCCCGGCGACCGTGCGGACGATATTGCCGACAAAATCGACGATTATTTGGATTTCGGCATACCGAATATTTGGTACATCGATCCGCGACGACGCCGCGTAACAGTCGAAACGCGCGATGGCAGCCGTATCTGCCGGGATGTGGTTGAGACCTCCGACGGCCAAATTTCGATCCCGCTGAGCGAGATCTTCGCGGACATGCCTTCGACCGAGGAAGAGTGACCCGGTTCTTCGTCCAGAACTTCGGCTGCCGCGCCACCCAAGCCGATGGCGCCGCGCTCGAAGCGCAGTTGGCCGAACGCGGAATGGCCGGGGCCGAGACCCGCGACTCAGCCGACCTGGTCATCCTGAATACCTGCACGGTCACCGCGGAAGCAGACAGCGATGCACGATCTGCCATCCGCCGGGTGCATCGCGAAAATCCCTCGGCGCAAATTCTGGTGACCGGCTGCTATGCCCAGCGAGCGCCCGATGAACTGGCCGCCATGCCCGGTGTCGCGTGGGTGGTGGGGAATTCGCACAAGACGCAGATCGCCGATCTGGCGGCGGGCGAGATCCCTTATCACGGTCAGATTCTCACTGGCGACATCTTCGAGACGCGCGACATCCTGACCGCGCCGATTCTCGCGCCGATTCTCGATCCTGCCGCCGATCGCACGCGCCCGAACCTGAAAATCCAGGACGGCTGTCACAATCGCTGCTCCTTCTGTGTGATCCCGTTTGTGCGCGGCGGGAGCCGCTACGTGGGCGCGGACCATGTCGTCGAACAGGTGCGCGCGCTCGGCGAAAAGTACCGCGAAGTGGTTCTCTCCGGGATCAACCTGGGACGCTGGGGCCGGGAATCGGCCAGCACGATGCGTCTTCCCGATCTGCTGCGCCGTTTGCTCGCGGAAACGGAGATCGAACGGATTCGCCTCAGCTCGGTCGAGCCTATGGATTTCTCGGACGATCTGCTGGGCTTGCTGGCGGAAAGCCCGCGCATTGCGAAACACGTGCATGCGCCGCTGCAGTCGGGCGCCGATGCCATCCTGCGGAAGATGCATCGCAAGTATCGGCCGCGGCATTATGCGGATCGCATGATTAAGGCGCGCGGGCTCATGCCCGACGCCGCCATCGGCGCGGATGTAATGGTCGGATTTCCCGGCGAGACGGAAGAGTTGTTTGAGGAATCGCGGCAGTTCATCGCATCGATGCCGTTCACTTACCTGCACGTTTTCACTTACTCGGAACGGTCGGGAACACCCGCCGCGACGATGGCGGGCGCGGTCCCGATGCGTGTGCGCAAGGACCGGAACCGGGTGCTGCGCGAACTGGCCGGCGAAAAGAACGCCGCCTTCCGGCAAAACCTGCTGGGGCGCGAATTCACGGCGGTGACGCTCGATCCGCCAGGCCTCGCTCTCACCGGCAACTACGTTCAGGCGAAGCTCGATCTGCCTTACACGCCGAATCGTCTCATTCGACTGCGGCCGCGCGCGCTGACCGCGAACGGCGTCAGCGCGGATATTGTCGGCACGGTTACGCCATAAGCCGCCTAATGGCGGATCTGCGAGGAAATGTGCGCGGTTTCGTATACCTCGCAGTTGCCGCGCTCCGGCAGAAGGCCCGCGTCGGGATTCTTGTTGCGCCGCAGGATTCGTGTCGGCAACACCCACGGCTCTACGAGTACGTCGGGGTCTTCAACCCTAACGTCGTACCGGATGACATCGCCCTCGCGCGTGAAGCGCTCCACCACATGCATGTCGGCGGAGTGGAAGAAGCCGCCGCGGCCCAGCCAGGTCGAATCGACGAACGAAATAGCGTCGAGCACGAGCGTATCGCCTTCCCAACGACCGACGGTGTAACCCAGATACGTCGACTCGATGGCTTTTTTGGGGTCGTGTTTGCGATCATCCGTCGGGATCACGCGATACTCGCCGTATCCGCCGCCAGCATCCCCGCCCTCATAGAAAAAGATCACATCCCGATCCGTCTGCATAATGCGCCGGGGTGGTCCCTCACGCGGGATGCCCAGCGGCTGGCACGTCATGACCGGATCATACTTGTTCGTCCACATATCGAGCTCCTGAACCTTGTCCCAATACTCCGGCTTATACACCGGCCGGCCCAGGCCGCCGAAGCGAGAGGGCGAGTAGAGCTCGAAATCGTACGTCTGATTATCACTGCGTGTGCAATCGGCGGCTTCTGTGGGAGCGCAACGGCGGCCGCCCCCCGTCATGTAGTTGCCGATCCAGTCGGTATATGTCCAATTGCCCGTCAGGTCGGGATGAGTGCCCATGCGCGGCGTGGCGATCGAGCGGTCGATCGGCGGCTCGTCCTTCGCGACGACGCCGCGCGGGATCTGGCCGGTGACATTCATCGCCGTCTGCACGCTTGCCGGGACCGGCGCCACAACATAGACGTTGCCTGTCTCCGTCTGCGTTGTAGTCAGGTCGCGGACGACTGCGCCGTTTCGGCGCTCAACCATTTTGCCTGCGTAAAGCACATAGATTTTGTTCAACGGGTTGTTCCAGTCCCGATAGTCGCCGTAGGTGAATTCGGTGGTTGTCGAACCCAGCTTCACGACGACGCGCTCGGTCATGAACTTCGCATCGAGCGTGGCTGTCGCGGTCGCCCCCGGCACGCCCGGAATCGGGAACGTCACGACCGGCTTACCGTTCTCCCAAGAGACGGAGGTCTGGCCCACCGTCGCAACGCCGTCGGCGAACAGAGTCCCGGGATTCTTTCCCAGCCAGAAAGTCTCCGTTGTCCCGGCTGCCGCCGCTTTGGGCGCGCCCTGAGGACTTGCCCATATGCGGATGAGCCGCTCCTGCACAGCCGCGGGCATCGGGGTGGCTTTGCCTTTCGCCCCTCCGATCCCGGCGCCGGGCGTGTCTTCGTCCCAGGCGTAAAGGCCGCTTACGACCTCGATGTTAGAGACAGTTTGTCCGTTCGGACGCGTGCATGTGTACTGAATCCGCTGGCTGAATGTCTGGTAGTTGGTGCTCGCACGATATTTCGCGACCGTACACGGCTGCCCTTCCACCTGGATCGTACCCTTTCCCTGATATTCGAGCATGGCGACCATGTCGCGTTCGTCATGGCCCTTGAGCATGCCCTCATTCCTCATCCAGTTGAAGAGTACGGACTTCAGATCTTTGGCGTCCGGCGCCGGTGTATAGGGTTCCTTAACCGGACCCCGGCCCTGCGCGGCGGCGATCAACGGCGCGATGAGCGCGAGGCCGATCGCAAGCGCGGTTCGTATCCAGGCGATGCTTCGAAGGTTCATGGTGGGCAAGCATATCGCGGGTGAGGACCGCAGTCAAGGACGGTTACTCCAACGGCTTCTCATCCACATGGTCGACGACAATCACCGGAATGGATCGCTTCTGCTTCACCAGCTTCACTCCCATCTGCCGTTCAACGGCTTCGTAGGACGTCAGGCCGGTGGGTTCGGTGGCTTCGCCCGGTTGGGCCGGATTCGGAGGCTGCGCCGCCGGGTTTGCGCGCGACCAGCCAATCTTGAAATTCCAGCCACCCTTCAACCCGGTGGCGTCGACAATCGGGTGATCGAAGAAACCAGTCGCCTGGTTCAGATTCTCCGCAAAATCGGCCATGGTCATGTTCCTGCAACTCACCATCGTCCCCATATTCGGGAACGGCTTGACCGCCAGCGGGTCGGCCGGGCACTCCGCCCGTTCAGTCCCGTCCGCCTTCGTCATTTTCGGCTTGCCCGGCAGAGTCATGGCATAGACGGTCACCTCCCGGTTTTCGGAGTGGGTTTTTAATTCGAACTGATCGGCAAGCAGGCCGCGCAGCATCTCCATTACCACGCTGCGCGAAGGCGGCAAGGGACGTGGCCCGCCCCCTATGGGAGCGCCTTCGCCGGTGCTCGGTAATTTGGCTGTGACGTCCCAGAGTTGGGAGTCCGCGGACTTAGGCAGGCCAATGATCACGTCTTTTGACGCATTGGGCGTAATCATAAACGCCTGCGCCATCAGGGATCGCAAAGTGCCGACGAGCCGGATTTCGCTGCCGCCGCGGTTGCCGATGGCGATGCGTTCCCTGGGATTGATGGGTTTGATCGACGCCACTTCGAATCGGGCGGTTGTCAGCCTCAGATCGGTATTTACTGCCGGGTCGTTCGGAGTCGGGTTTCGGTTTACGCTCTCTATCACGAGCGCCGGCGCCGGAACGTCCTTCAATTCGAGGGCCAATCCAAGTTGCTTACTGACCGCGTCAAAGAGCGTGATACCGTCGCGGCCCTTGTCCCCAATTAAACCGATGGGCGTGAACTCAAGTTCAAAGTCCCACTTGCCTTCGAGGCCGGTGGAATCGAACACCTCGTGAGGCAAATAGGTATTAAACGGACTGCCGGCCACCTGGTGAAGGTTCTCGGCAATCTGCATGGACGTCACGTTATGGCAGATCACTTTCCCGTTCGGCATCTGCGCGGGAGTAATGGGACCGGGACCGGCGGGCGCCGGCCCGGCCATCTGCTGCAGGCAGCCCGAGTCCTTTGATTCGACCGCGGGCGATTCAGCCGCGGGCTTCAATTTCGATCCGCCCTTGCCGACGCTCAGCACAAAGCGGGGCATAGGGTGCGTCTCGCGGCGCGCCACCAGCGCGAAACGGTCAGCGAGAAGCGCCTGAAGCATGAGCCTGGCGGTTTCCGGCGTTGTGCCGTCGGGCACTTTGGCGATCACGTCGTAAATGTCGAGTTTGAGCCAGCCCGGTCCGCCGGCAACCATATCGTCGGTTACGCTGTACGCCGCCTCGATCAGAGTGAGCAGGCTTGCGTCCCGGATAATATACCGGCCATCGCGGAGTTGGCCGCGGTTGTTCTGTTCGAAGTCCTCTGCGAACCAGCGCGGCGTCTTGCTGACATGAACGTCGGCCAAATCGAATTTCGGCTCCAGGGCAAGGGCGGGCATGAGCGCCAACAGACAGAGCAAAGCAATCTTTTTCATGAGGGGACTCCTGAACTCTGGTGGACTCTTCTGCTGACGATTCGGATACCAGGAATGTTGATGGTATACCGATCGAATGGCGGCCGCAACGGCCTTGGATCTGTTGCGCCGCTGTTTACCGCCTTTCCGCGTGCGTTGAACCTGCCTGTATGCAGGCCTCGATCGGCTGATCGCCGATTTCAACCATAGTGAAGCGGTCGGGACGATGCCAACGGACCAGGAAATAGTGTTTGGGTTCGTCCTGCAGATGTGTGCCGATCTGCCACAACTCAGGGTCGTTCGCGCAGTTGACGGGATCGTCCGGGAAATCGCCCTCATCGTCGTCGCGATGCAGCTTTTGATGCCACTGCTGCAGGGCCGGCGACTCAGCGGTTGCGGCGCTTGCACTCCATGGCGCGGCCAGCCACTCTTCGACGAAGTCGCGCGGCTTGGGCGCGATGGGATCGACCTGCTTCACTTCCGTGCCGTGAATCTCAAAATGACGGACTGCCTTATGCGGATAGCCGTAGCCTCCGCCGCCAGCTGAAAATTCGATGCGCAGGTCCTGGGGCTGAATGGTTCCGGCGACCGGCGGATCGCCTTCGTCGTACAGGAGGTCGTGTTTGTCGAGCAGAGGCGTGGGCGCGCCAAGCCGCCACACCCGATAATAGACGTCTTTGAAAGTCAGGCAGCCAGCCTGTGTGCCAAGTGTGAGCACGAGCCGGCTGCCGTCCGGACCGGGATCTGAGATTTCGACGGCATGGAGCAGTTGAGGCAGATAAGTACTGGGCGAGTAGTCGTCTTGCTCGTTTTCCCAGATTCGTTGCCATTTGCCGTTATTCCATTGATAGATGTAAGCGGAATAATCGTAGCCACAGCGAATTCCCACGCCCACGGCGGTTTCCGCAATAAGAAAGTCGCCCCGCCGCTCGATCTGAATCTCATCCAGATAACCGAACGAGGTGGGGAAACAATCTGAATCGTTATTGCAGAACAACCCGGCGTCGCGCAGAGCGATGTGCAGGCTTTCGGCGATTGCGGCAGGATTGCCGTCCCGGGGAAAACCGGCCAGGCGCGCTTCGATCCAGTCGCGGAGTTCGTGCTTGGCGGTGGTGATCTGCGGAATGCCGCCGCGCAGTTGCTGATGCTTATTGGCGTACTGGCGGATGCCGAGAACTGTGTCGCGAATGGCGGCGAGATGGGCATCCTGCCCGAAAACACATAACGGCAGCAGTATCAGGGCGAGTCGCCTCACAATCTCTACATAATCGCAGAGCAGGGCTCCGTGGGTCCGCCTTTTTTGCGCGACAATATCGTAAAACCGCAATGCTTCGTCTCGCGATCTTATGTCTGGCTCCGTTCGTTCTCGTTGCGCAGGATGCATCGCTGACTCTCGCGGGAAACGTCGTCGATTCACAGTCGGGAGGGCCTGTCGCGCACGCTCTCGTCAGCATTCGGAGATTCCCGAAGCCGGAAGATTTTTCACGCGAGACGCCACAGCAACAGATCAGCCGATCCGCACTGACGGATGCCGGAGGGACGTTTCGGTTTTCCGCTCTGCCGGCGGGCAATTATTCGGTCAGTGCGCAGAAGCCGGGCTACGAACTCAGCGCCGCACCGAGTTCCCATCTCGGGACAGGATTGGTTGACCTCCAGTCGTCAGTCGAAGATGTGCGCCTCGCTCTGTCGCCTCCTGGAGTCATCACCGGTAAGGTCGTCGACGACCATGATGAACCCATGCCGGGGGTGAGCATTGATGTTATTTCGCCGCAGATTGTGGACGGACTGCGGCAGAATCGAAGAGTTCGCATCGTGAACACCGACGACTGCGGCGAGTACCGCATATCGGACCTCACGCCGGGCAAATACTATCTCAGGGCGACCGGCCAGGGCGGATCGAATCTTCTGTCCGCAACCAACACGCCGCGGCTCGACGTCGGAGATTCCTTCGCTCCGGTATACTTCGGCGGCGGCAGGACGGTGAGTGCCGCGAATCCCATCGAGATCGGTTCCGGTGCCCAGGCGAAGGCCGATTTTCGGCTGAAGATCGAGCCCGCGTGGGTGATTCGCGCTACGCTGCGGAACTTCAACCCGCGTGAGAATGTCACGTTCGCGCTTGTGATCGATGGCAAGGAAGTTACGGTCGGCCCCGACCGCGCGAACCCTGAGACGGGCGTCATGGAATTCTCGGATGTCGTGTCCGGCGCCTACGTACTGCAGGCTACTCAGGGCGACAAGACCGGCGAGGTCGCCGTAAATGTTGCCGGGTCAGACACGGACAACGCTGTGCTCGCACTGTACCCAGCGGTCGATATTCCGGTTACGGTGCGGTTTACGAATCCCGATGCTCCCGCTCCAAAACGCACCCTTGCCGACGACAGCGATGACGACACCCCGCCGAGGCCCCGTACGGTTTTTCTGAGCCCGGAACAAATGAACGGCAGCGCGCGCGCAGTCCCCGCGGTTGTCATGCAGCAGGGTGTGTTGCACGGCGTGGTCTCCGGCAAACAACAGATTTCGATTGGCTGCGTCAACGCATACGTCCGTTCCGCGCTGGCGGGAACGCAGGATCTTCTCGCCAATCCCGTGATGACGATATCGCCGGGATCCTCCCAGCCGTCGATAGATATCCTGGCTACGCATGGCGGCGGAACGACAAAGGTTAAAGTGGACAGCAATCTGCTCAGCGGCCCGACGCACATGCAGGTTTTGCTCGTCCCGCAGTTTTCGGGCACGACCGGTCCGGATCACCTGGAGGGCGAGATGGCGGAGCCAAACCCGACAGGGACCGCATTTACATTCGAGTTCGTCAACCTTGCTCCGGGAGCCTACGCTGTATACGCGTTTGGCAGCCAGAAAAATGAGTATCGGAACCCGGAGTTTCTGAAATCACTTTCGGGAGGCCAGATCGTTCAGGTCGACGATGGCGCGGAAAAAGAAATCACTATCAATAAGGTGCTCCCGTGATCCTGCGCGCGATGCTTCTTACTGCCGCCGCCATCACGGCCTGCGCAGCCGCGGATCTTTTTCCGGTCGCGGGTACGGTCGTCAATGCAACTGCCAATTCGCCATTACCGCGCGCTTATGTACATTTTTACCGGGCGGGCGCCGCCAAGCCGGTCGCAAGCGTTATCACGGGCGATAACGGGCGGTTTCAGTTTCGACTGCCCGCGGGGTCTTACCGCATGTTCGCCGGAACGCGCGATACGTGGGAGAACTACGGCGCGCATACTCCGGGCACGCTGATCGGGTCGGCTGTCATCGTCGGACCGGGGAAGGATACCGCGAACATCATGTTCCGCTATTTTCCTCCGGGCGCCATCTCCGGCCGCATCGTGAACGATACGGGCGAGCCGGCGCCAAACGCGCTTGTGCAGCTGATCCGAGCCAATGTCGAAGCAGGCATCCGTAAGCCCGCGATTTTTGCTTTCACGCGCACCAACGATCTCGGTGAGTTTCGTTTCGGCCGGTTGCCCGGAGACGTTCCGTATTACCTGGCTGTTACCGGTGAAGCGTGGTATGCACAGACCGCGGGCCTCGTGAGCGCACTGGGAGGAACTCAGGACCCTCCGGATGCCCATGCGACCGCGGCATATGCGCCCGTTTATTACCCCAACACCGCGGACCCAGCCAAAGCAACGCCCATTGTCGTCAAACCTGGCGAGGAGGCCCGCGCCGATTTCCAGTTGCGCACCGTCGCGAACGGCTCGGTGACAGTCCGGGTGAACGGCCCCGCGGGTACGAAAGGCACAGTCACTCTCACCTACGACGGCGTAGCCGGGACCGTCGCAACTCAGCAGGCGCAGCAACTGACCCTCGGCTTTCTGCCCCCGAGTCCGGATGGGCAGGAACCCGTTAAACAGATTCAAACGCTCCAAGGTGTCCCGCCCGGCCGTTACAAGCTCACCGTGAGCGGCGCTCTGAGCGGCGCCGCGCTGGCAGCTACGGCCTCGGTTGATGTGAACGGATCGGACGTTACGGTTGACCTTACCCTGAAGCCGCCGCCGAAGGTCGAAGGGACCGTTCACCTGGTTCCCGGAGCCAGTCCGAAAGGCGCGATTCTCGTCTCGATCCGGGGCGAGGTGAGCGGGTCCGTCGCGACTGCCAGGGTGAGAAGCGACGGCAGCTTCAGCTTTCCCGCCGTCATGCCTGGCCATTTTCGCTTTGCTCTTGGAGGTCCCGCCGGCTTCTTCGCCTCTCAGGTCGAAGCACGTGGTGGGACGTTCAAGGACGGGCTACTCGAAGTATTCGAGGACAGCGACGTCAATCTTTCCGTGACCGCAAGCAATGAGATCGGCGAATTGCGCGGATTCGTCATCGATGGTGACCATCCTATCGAGGGAGTCCTCGTGGTGCTTGCCTCCGCACCCGGTCAAACCCGCGCTTTCCAGACCGAAAGCGACGGCAGCTTCGATTTCCGTTCCACCCCCGCGGGTCGTTACCGTTTGTTCGCTGTCGACAATACTGAGCTCGAATATGCCCGGCCGGATGTCATCGCACCTTATTTGCCAGGCGCGAGGGAAATCGAGGTCGTCTCCGGCAGTTCGAAGGAAGAGCGCATACCCATCACTTCGCCGCCGACTGTTCGGTAGTGTTCTATGTGGTTCGGACATGGGACTTCAGTCGCGTCTTCAGATGTCGCACCCAAAGACGCGACTGAAGTCGCGTGTCCCGTTAATTAGGCCCGAGCTTCTTTCGGACTACCCGAGTCCACCACATCAACGCGCCGGTCACGAACAGGACGGCGGGCATGAGTCCGAAGACAGCCCAGATCAGCTTCATCGTGCGGTCGCACAATCCTGGGCCTTTGCAGGGAATGCCGATGCCATTGATGCGACCGATGTGCAGGTAGGCGAGCCAATAGAGAACCTGGTCGACGATACGCGAACGGGAATTAGCGGCAGTGAGCGGCTCGATGCGGTCGGCTAAATCCTGAACGAATTCCTGGTTGCCGAGATAGACGCCGCTTATACCGAACAACAGAATGGTTCCGAAGGTCCAGAAGCCGATCATGCCATGTAATCCCCAGATAAAGCGGCGCCGGCCGACCTTCCTCTGAACAAACAGCCTTTGCCGCCATGTTCCGATCCCCGGCCACCAAACTACGATTCCCGTCAAACCAAGGAATACAAACAGGAGCGCGGCGACGCCGTTTACTTTGCGGCCCGTTGGCCCGCCGAGCAGATCGTCGTGCAGCGCGATGAGCCCGGTAACGAGCCGGATCCCGCGCGGCACCGAATCGCCCAGGTCGGCTCCAGTGTACGGATTGAAGAGACGATTCTTCCGGTTGGCGCCGTCCTGCAGAGAAATGCTGATGGCCTCATCGGGATTCGACGGCCGGCTGAGAACCAAGATCCTATATCCGGGATACGCGCGCGTTGCCGCATCTCTCAATTGCTTGTCGGTGAGTAGCGGGTCCGATGCCGCGACGACGATCGGATCGCGAGTCGCTGCGCGATAGAGCTCATTGGCGTACACGAGAACGCTGCCGGTCACGCTGGCGAGGAGCACGTAGAGGCCGAAACCGATCCCGCTCCAAAGGTGAAGCTGGAAGATCGCCTTCCGCAGCCAGGCGGTTTGCGGCTGCCGGAGCCATCGCTGCCAACGAGTCATGCGTCTCCCTGGTACATTGACTGGAAGCTATCACACGGAAGCCGGTTCCGGCGATATACTCGTTCGGGGAGGTGGGTCGATGAGAAGATCCTGCTCGGTTTTTGCCGTGGCGGTCCTGACCCTTGCCGCGGCCGCACTGGCCCAGCAAGGCGGTCCATATAAGGTTCTGAAATCCGCGAAGGTCGGCGGCGAAGGCAGCTGGGATTACATCTATGCCGACTCAGCCGGGCGCCGTCTCTACATCCCGCGCCGCGGCGCTCCGAATGCCCCCGCGGCCGATCAGACGCGATTGTCGGTCTATAACCTCGACACGCTGGAGCTCGTTAAAGAAATCCCGGGCGTCGGCGGTCAGGGCACGGTGGTCGATCCGAAAACCGGTCATGGCTTCACCAGCTCCAACCCGATCTCGATGTTCGACACGAAAACGATGATGCTGATCAAGACCATCGACCCGGGCAAAGCGCGGCCGGACGGCATCTATTTCGACCCCTTCAATGAGCGCGTCTATGTCTTCAGCCACCCGACCAAAGATGCGACCGTAATCGACGCCAAAGACGGCGATGTGCTCGGCACGATCGATTTGGGCGGTACGCCGGAAGAGGCTGTGGGCGATGGAAAAGGCATGCTCTACGTCGTGATGCAGGACATGCCGGGCAGCGTCGCCGTGGTCGACGTCAAAACGATGAAGACCGTGACGCACTATCCGTTCGGCGATAAGGGGCGCTGCAACGGCCTGGCGCTCGACGCGAAGAACAAGGTTCTCTTCGCCGCCTGCGCGGTTTCCGGCAATCCACCGGCTCAGCCGCCGCAGCCCATGATGGTGATTCTCAGCGCGGCGGACGGAAAGATTCTCACGAGCTTGCCGCTTGCCGGCAGCTCCGATGGGGCCGTGTTCAACCCGAAGACCATGGAAGCTTTCAGCACGGGCGGCAACGGCACCCTGACCATCGTGAAAGAGAAGAGCCCGACGGATTTCGAAGTTGAGCAGAATCTGAACACGATGAACGGCGCGCGCACGATCACGCTTGACAGCAAGACCGGCCATATCTTCACCATGAGCCAGGAGCGCGGGCCGGCTCCCGCCGCGGGGCCGGCAGAAGGACGCGGTCGCGGTCGCGGATTCGCGCCGCCCGTACCGGGATCGTTCACGATTCTGATGATCGGGAAGTAGTTGGTACGATCGCGCGGGACGCCTTCACAGTCGTGCGCTTGACGGGACACTCAACTGCGACAGTTTCGCAGCGCTGGGCGCATCCATCGCTTGACGCTGTAGAATTGGCGTACGAGCGTATGGACGCACTCACTTTGAAAAGAGCCGCTACAGTTTCCGCTACTTTGGCTTCTCCGGATCGAGTGAAATTCAATAAATTCATTATTTTCAATATGCCCGGGTGGCGAAATCGGCAGACGCAACGGACTTAAAATCCGTTTTTCCGCAAGGAGAGTGCGGGTTCAATTCCCGCCCCGGGCACCAAAATAATCAACACTGTAGTGGCGTTTTTGGGCCTCGTTTTCGCCCCTTATCAACAGAATATTGTGTGCGTATAGTGTGCGAACTTTGGGGGGCCTGCTCGCTTTCGTACCTCTGGTTCAGGTAGGAGTCGAGCTTTCCAGCCGCCTCACGCAGGTCGGACTCACTGACGATGTTGTACCGGTCAAAAACCGATCGAGTCTTGTGGCCGCTGATCGCCATCGCCACTCTCTCTGGCACGCCGGCGCGGATCAGATTCCGGACTCCGGTTCTGCGAAGATCATGGAAGAGCCGAGTTGGCTTTCCGGTTTTCTGATCTCCCGTCCAAAGGCCTGCCTCAAAGCACGCGGGCTCCCAGTTTCCGCGGAAGTTACTGACCCGTTTGCCGTCCTCGAAGAACACGTATTGGCAGGCCGGGTAGTCCCGGTCGCGCAATGTTTTTTGTTCCGCAAGAACTGAGCGTAACTCCGCTGTCATCGGGACCACCCGTGGTTCGTCATTCTTCGTGGTTCCCGGATCCAGCCGAACTACGCCTTCATCCAGATCTACCTGGTTCCAGAGAAGAGACAGGATTTCGCCCCGACGGCAACCTGTGTAGTACGCGAACGTCAGAATCGGCCGGTACACCGCAGGAAGGAAACCTCGGAGCCGAAGGAATTCCCCGTGTTCAAAGAAGCCTTTACGTACATTGTTCTCTTCGAGCATGGGTAGATAAATTACACGCGCGACCTTGGGCGGGGTATGTCTGCGCCCGAGATTCAGCGCCCGCTTCAGTACGGCGAGTTCCCGGTTGATAGTAGCGTTCGCGGCTTCTGACTTCTGGCGCTCGTGGACATACTGACGCACTAGGGTCGTAGTCAGTTTGCGGACCTGCGTCTCGCCGAACGCGGGTTCCAGGTGGAGCCTGATTTTCTGTTCGGCCCACTTCACGCCTTTGTTATTGACTTTGTAGTCGGCGAGCAAGTCGGCGAACAGTTCCCGCATGAGCGTCCGTTGCGCGGCGGAATCCGTTCCCGTCAAGTCTCTTTGACGGATCGCCTCGGCAAGAAAGCTCTCAGCGTCCTTTTTCGTCCCGTGGATGGTCTTGTTTTGATATACACGTTTGGCCGATCCGTCGTAGCCCATGAAGACCCGAACGAGCCAAACGCCCCGGCCTCTCGAAATGATCTGTCCAGCCATCAGTCTTCACTTCCAGAGTATCGCCAAAAGGATTTTTCGCACACAGGCGGGAACGCATGTCGGGTGCGGCAGGCGGGCCGAAGAAACAATGGAAACGCGATTTCATTTTGACCGAATTTTGGAGCACAAGCGGCGCACATCAATCGTTGTGTGGGCCGAGTCTTGATGAGGTCGTGAGAACTTGTGGCTGATCGCTTGTCAGTCTACACAAGCGAATTCTTGTGACTGGCCCCCACCTCACCGTATCTATTCTCACGAATGTAAAATAAGAGATCAAAACTCAATATCAAAATCGAAATCTTCTCGATCTTGGGATTGAAGCACCAGACGTGGCCCAACTATGGCGAAATTGGAGAATCTCACGCGCGGAGCCGCTGTCAGGGGCATA
>JASHSD010000302.1 GCA_030036985.1 Bryobacteraceae bacterium | reverse complement strand
TTACGCTCTGCCATAGCCCAGACTCCTTTCCCGTTTCTGATTGCGCCAGTAATCGGCAATGGAATCGCTCCGCGCCTTCAGAAACCGAGCGACGCGGTTGCGTTCCAGCGTTTTGGCGACCCTTTCGCGCCAGCTCGTGCGGACCTTGGTGCCGGTCATTTCCACGGCGGAGATGCGCTCTCCCGTCCGGGCGATGGCGTTACGCACGTTCTCTTTGCTATCGACATACACCTTCGCCGCTTCCCGTCCCCGCGACACCGAGACGTACCATTGCGCCCTGTTCGTTGCCGGAAGCGACTCATTCCCCGTGGCGATGAATACGCGATCCACGGTCTTGCCCTGGCTTGCATGGCTGGTATCGACATAGCCGTAGTTAAAATGCCCATAATCCTTCGCCAGCACCTTGCCGCTATCGAGCTTTATTCCGCCGTCTTTGGTGAATCCCTCGACAGCGTAGACATCGCCGTTATTGAGTCGCAAGCCTTTTGCCGGTCCCTCGGACTTCGCCCGCCCGTTGCGCGTGATGCGTATCCGGTCACCGGATGCAATGCCGATTTCCGCTGTCCGGTACACCTCGAAACGATCCGCCTGGCCGGCGGGAAGAAGCGTCTGTTTGCCGTCCTGCTTTTGCAGAAGGACGCCCGCGCCCGTGCCGCCCAGCACGACGGCTTTATCACCCTTGGTGAAGCCTTTGGCATTCTGATGGAACTCCACCACCATGCCGGTTTCGTAGTTGCGGGTATCACTCTTTTGCGCCGCCGTCCAGCCGGTGGAACGCCTAATGATAAAAGTGCGCTCCTCACCCAATGCACCGCGCTCCTTCAATGCACTTCGAAGCGCTTCGGTGACTCTTTGCCCTTCAGCGCGAATGGGCGCGACGATAAGCGCCGACTTCCCGTCTTCCATCGCCTTAAGGTAATCGGCGACCAGCATCTTGTGACGCTCCGGCCCAGTCGCTTCGACGACGCAGCCCATCTTGTCGAGCGCATCGAATCCGCGTTGCGCGGCCTGCCCCGTGCCTTGGCTGATGTCCTCTACGGCCTTGCGGTAACCGGCGTCTTTCTGCCTGCGAATGGTGCGCAGTTCGGCGAACCTCACGCCCCCTTCCGATTGCAGCAGGCGGAAGGCGTCTCCGGCTTCAACGCTGGAATGCTGCGTATAGTCGCCGGAGAGAATGATCCGGCTGTTTCCCTTTTGTGCCACGTCGAAAAGCCGGTTCATCATGCGACTGGATACCAGCCCGGCCTCATCGATCCAGAGCACCTGTCCTTTGGTCTGTTCCTGAAGCTTCTCGTTCTTGAGAAGCATTTCGAGGGTGTCCGCATTCTCGAAGCCCTCTTTCTTCAGCACTCCCCTGGATGCCTGGGACGATGGGGCGAAGACAAACACCTTCCGCCCCCGCCCGTGTTTCTTGCTCTCAATCGTCGCAATCGTCGCTTTCATCATGTGTGTCTTGCCGGTTCCGGCTTTGCCGACAACGCCGGTAATCCGATCACGGCTGCGGATGACATGTAGCGCGGCCTTTCGCTGTTCTTCGGAAAGTCCGTCAAGCTCATCCGCTTCCCGCGCAAACGGCGCGTAGCGCCCGTGCCCGTCCACGGCAAATTGCAGCATGGCCACTTCGGCATCCAGCGTTTTCTGCGTGGTGGTCATGCGCTGGCCGTTGCTGTTCTTCGCAATAACGCCGCGATGTTCGCCGATACCGGCGACATCTTCCGGCAAAACGGACCCGACGCCATAACGCAGCGCCTCGGCTTTCAGGCGTTTTTCCGAAACAGCGGAGGCCCGCTCGAACGAATGTTCCAGGGCATAATCGATGGCGGCTTGCGCGGAAATCGCAGGCATTTCGCCGCCCGTGCTCCCAGTGCCTTTCACAACCCGGCGCAGCGCCGCTGCTTCGCCTTCCGAGAGCCGCGCCTGCCATTCGTGGCGCAGCGCGTCCTTGGGCGTATCCTGCTTGTGCTCCCGGATGCGAGCGCCAATTTTGTGTTTGCCTTTGGCATCGGCAATGCCCTGTTCCGCAGCCTGCGTCTCAATCTCATTGCGCCGTTGCGAGAACTTATCCGTAATCGACTTAGGCAGTCCCGCCAGCGTGAAGCTGGAGCCGTCCTTCACCGTCGCATAGCCGAGGTCATTGAGACGCTTGGCGAGTCGCGCATCGAACGACGCTTCCCAGTAATCAGCGTCCCGTTTCAGGTCGCCCTGCTGTGATGCCTTCCAGCGTTTCTCCACCGGGTCGAACGTGGCGTTGAAGACGACGCAATGGGCGTGCAGGTGCGGATCGCTCCTGCCTTCCACGGGCCTCGCAGTGAAGTGGATAAATTCCGCGCCGACAAGATTGCCGGTGACGCGATCTTCATCCTTGCCGCCTTTGCGAACGCGCGTTTTCATCTCGCCTTCGGCTTCCGCCATCGTGTCGCTGACACTCTCGCGGAAGGCGTCGAGAATGCGCTCATCTTGCGACAGCTCGTAAAGCGCCGATACGGCCTTGGGAGCCGACAGCGTCCAGTCATACATCGGCCTGCGATTGGCCTTCTGGCGCGGCGTCAATTGCTCGCCGGTGTCCGGGTTGATGTTGTCGCAAAGCGCGAAGTAACGCTCCGAATCCACCTGTCCCGAAAGGCCCAGTTGTTCCGCTCCCTTGCCGAACCACTGCCCCGCGATTTCCTGTCCGCCCAGATAGTAATCGTCGCGCTTGAGGCTCTCGCTGAAATAGCATTTGGCGCGGGCGGAGGATTGGCTGGGTGTGACAATCAGCATGGGGTCATGAATGACAACCTGTGGTGGGAGAATCGACCGCAAAACCACCACAGCTGGTAGCAGAGCGAAGAGTAGTTGCAAAGCACAATAATTCAGGCATGCCTCTCCCCTAAGCTCTGCTTGAGGTGAAAACCGGCGCTCCGAAAACCTCGGAGCGCCGAAGCGAAACCGCGTCCCACAACGAGTCACAGCGACCTACCCTGGGACAGCGATCTTTCGCGGTGATTATTCGCCGGAGCGCCGTATTTGACGGCGGGAGTCTGGGAGGCTCCCGCGTCATGGGTGACGCCCTTGGATTTGAGCGTTTCGCCGATGTCCTGCACCTGCGATTGCGCGGCGGGCGCGAGGTCCTGCGGACGACCGTATTTCTCGGCGGGCGTCATGGCTTACTCCGCCCCCGCCGTGCTCCCCGGTTGGGCTTTCGCATCCAGGACGTTCTTCAGTTCCGGCGACAGATTCTCGAACGCGGCCTTCAGCCCCGCGTCATGAGTCATGAGCTTGATGCTGGATTCGGCGACGACGAACCCGGCGGTTTCCCTGGCGGGCTTGCCAGAGAGCGCCGCGCTCATGAATTTGGATTCGATTTCCGCGTCGCGGATATCGAGCAGCGCCCGGCGCTCGTTGTAATAGATGATGTGGTTGTTGACATAGAGCGCTATCGCCGAAATCTCCAGCCAGAGTCCCACCTGCGGGCTGATGCTCCAGAGAAAATGCCCCGCCGCGAAAACGGTCACCGGCTCGAAGAATTTGTAAATCTTCTCTTGGCTGAACGGCAGCGGCAGCAGCGACGTGCCCGCATACATGCTGTGCCAGGC
>JASHSD010000301.1 GCA_030036985.1 Bryobacteraceae bacterium | reverse complement strand
AGATCCATGCCTGCCGGCGTCCGTGTGTCTCCAAAAGGGGCCGAACGCTTTCGCTCCGGTCATCCGTGGATCTTTCGTTCGGATGTCACCGACACCGGGCGCGCCACTGCGGGCGAGATTGTGCACGTGCTCGATCCCCGCGGCGAGTTTATCGGCCAGGCGCATTACAGCACGACTTCGCAGATCGCGCTGCGCCTGCTCTCGCACTTGCCCGAACGGATCGACCTTCCCGCCGGGATCGCCGCCGCGCAGAAATTCCGCGAGCGCGTGGTCACCGATTCCACCGCATACCGGCTGGTTCACGCCGAAGCGGACTTTCTGCCCGGCCTGATCGTGGATCGCTACGGCGACTGTTTCGCCGTGCAGACGCTGGATCAGGGGATGGATCGCGCCACGGGAGAAGTTGTTGCCGCTCTGGAGGAGCAGTTCTCGCCGCGCGCGATCGTCGCCCGCAACGACACCGCCGTGCGCGATCTCGAAGACCTGCCGCGCGAAATTAAGGTGCTTACAGGCGAACTCGACGCGCCTGTCGATGTGCACATGAACGGATTCCGCATGGAAGCCGACCTCCTGCGGGGTCAGAAAACCGGCATCTTTCTGGATCAACGCGAAAATTATCTGGCGGCGGCGCGTTATGCCACAGGCCGCGCGCTCGACTGTTTCACGTCCACCGGCGGCTTTGCCCTGCACCTGGCGCGCACGTGCGAAATGGTCGAAGCCGTCGATTCCAGCGGCCAGGCTCTGGCCACGGCGGAGCGCAACGCCGACGCCAACGACGTTCTCAACATCCGCTTCCGCGAAGCCGACGTCTTCGACGTGCTTTCGCAGTATTCTTCCGCGCGGCGCACCTTCGACACGATCGTGCTCGACCCGCCTGCCTTCGCCAAATCGCGCAAGCAGATCGAAGGAGCCATGCGCGGTTACAAAGACATCAACCTGCGCGCGCTGCGCCTGCTCGGCCCGGGCGGAATTCTGGTCACGTGCTCCTGTTCGCATCACGTCAGCGAGGCCATGTTCCTGGAAGTGATCGCCGAGGCATCGCTGGACGCCGGACGCACTCTGCGCGTACTGGAACGCCGGACGCAAGCCGGGGATCACCCGATCCTCCTCACCGTGCCGGAGACGATGTATCTGAAATGCCTGATCCTGCAGGTTGCGGACTGACGCGAGGGATTCCCCGGTACCGGAGAAAACTCAGAACCGCTCGTGCCGTGTCATATGTCACAGCGGTTTCAAACCGGTATGGATTAAGGTTAAGACATGTCGACGTGGGACAGGTTGATAGAACTTCCCGCGCATCACGACCACTTCGTCCAGTTCTACGATCCCGATGCCGACGCTCTGACTACCAACGTGGCCCGCTATTTTCGCGAGGGGTTGAATCGCGGGGATGGGGTGCTTGCGATCGCCTCCAGAGCGCATATCCGGAAGTTTCGCCGCGCCCTCGAGGACTCGGGCGCCCACGTGGATTCGGCCGAGCGCGCGGGACGGCTGATCTTCCTCGACGTGCTGGCCACGCTGGCGAGCGTTATGGCGGATGGCCGGCCGGATCGCGATCGTTTCGAGGAACTCATCGCAACCGCAATGGCGCGGGTTAGAGAAGCAGCGCCGTTTGCCAGACTGCGCGCATACGGTGAGTTGGTGGATGTCCTTTGGACACGGGGCCGATATATGGCAGCCATACGCCTGGAGCAACTCTGGAATCGGCTGCTGAGCCGATTGTCTTTCAGCAAGTATTGCGCCTACGCGGTAGACGTGTTCGGCAGGGAATTTCAGATTGCCGCTCTGGACGGCGTGCTGAAGTCGCACACCCATATCGTGCCCGCCGAAACGAGCGGACGACTCGACGCCGCCATCGATCGCGCGATGGAGGAAGTTCTCGGACCCGAGGCAGCCGGTCTGCGCCTGCGTATCGAGGCCGACACCTCCCCGTCATGGGGTTTGGCGCCGCCGGGTGAGCGCACCGCTCTTTGGCTGCGCGCCAACATGCCCGCGCAATCCGAACAGATCATGCTTCGCGCCCGCGAGCACTATCGGGATCCTGTGCGGGTTCGCACCGCCCAATTTTGATTGCGATTTGATGAAGATTCGCCCTCAACCCGTATATTATGTAGACGCTGCATAGTGTCCCGGGCCGGGGCCGGGAATCGGGGAGAGGTGGATGAATCGGTGGTTCGTAATACTGTTGCTGCCCGTCGCCGGGGCGTTATCTGCCGCGCCTCCGACCACGCAACGCGCGCTGCTGGATAAATACTGCGTCGGCTGCCATAGCGACCGGTTGAAGACAGGCGGCCTCTCGCTCCAGAGCGCCGACCTCGCACGGGTTCCCGAGAACGCCGAGTTGTGGGAAAAAGTCATCCGCAAGCTTCGGGTTGAGGCGATGCCGCCGCAGGGCGTGCCTCATCCGGATCCGCCTTCGCGAGCCGCGCTGATTGCGTCTCTCGAAACCACCATCGACACCGCGGCCGCGCAGCATCCGAGCCCCGGCCATTCCACGCTGCATCGGTTGAACCGCTCCGAATACGGCAACGCCATTCGCGACATTCTGGCGCTCGATATCGACGCCGCATCGCTGCTTCCGCCCGACGACGAAAGCTACGGCTTCGACAACATCGCGGATGTCCTGAAGACGTCGCCGTCGCTGCTGGAGCGCTACATGTCGGCTTCGTGGAATATCAGCAGGCTTGCGGTGGGCGATCCCTCCATCGCGCCCGGCAGCACCATCTATCGCGCGCGCGCCGACCTGTCTCAGAACGAACACCTCGACGGACTTCCGCTCGGAACCCGCGGCGGTATCAAGGTTCGGCACAACTTCCCGCTCGACGGCGAATATCTCATCAAGGTCAGATTGTGGCGAGTCACCGCCGATATCATCCGCGGACTCGAAGACAAACACCAGCTCGAAATCGCCATTGACGGTCAGAGAATCCGGCTGGCGACGTTTGGAGGCCCGGAGGATCAGCATTTGAGCGAGGTCAATTCCGGCGCTTCCTGCATCGATATCGATGGTCGGCTTTCCGTGCGCGTGCCCGTGAAAGCGGGGCCGCACGATGTGACCGCGACCTTCCTCACCGGCATCGAGAGCGAGGCGCAGGACGACAATATCCTGAAGCCGTTCATCCGCTCGAATTACGACGTGCTCGATTTCCGCGGCGAACCGGTAGTGGACCGGTTGACGATCGAAGGACCGTCCCATCCGACCGGCTCCGGAGATACGCCAAGCCGCCGGCGCATCTTCATCTGTCGTCCGACAACCAGTGCGGATGAGCTTTCCTGCGCGAAGAAAATCGTATCCACGCTGGCGCGCCGCGCCTATCGCCGTCCCGTCACGGACAACGATATGGAAACGCTGATGGGCTTCTATCAACTCGGACGCAATAACGGCGGCAACTTCGAACTGGGCGTGGAAGCGGCGATCCAGCGCATCCTCGCCAGCCCCGAGTTTATCTTCCGCTTCGAGGCCGACCCGCCCAGTGTCGCGAACAACACGCCTTACCGTTTGGGAGATCTGGCTCTCGCGTCGCGCCTTTCGTTCTTTCTGTGGAGCAGCGTTCCGGACGATCAGCTTCTCACTATCGCGAGCGAAGGCAAGCTGAAGGATCCCGCGGTGCTCGAACAGCAGGTCCGACGCATGCTGGCCGATCCGAAGGCGCAGGCGCTCGTGACCAATTTTGCCGATCAGTGGCTCTACCTGCGCAATCTAAAAAACATTCAGCCGGATTTCCAGAATTTCCCCGATTTCGACGACAATCTCCGCCAGGCCATGAAGCGCGAGACCGAGCTTTTCTTCGCCAGCATTATCAGCGAAAATCGCAGCGTCATGGACCTGCTCACCGCTGACTATACCTTCGTGAACGAGCGACTGGCGCGCCACTACGGCATCCCGAACATCTACGGAACCGACTTCCGGCGCGTGACCATTACCGATCCGGAGCGCCGCGGATTGCTGGGGCAGGGAAGCATCCTGACCGTGACCTCGATGCCGAACCGAACCTCGCCGGTTTTGCGTGGCAAGTGGATTCTGACGAATATCCTCGGCAATCCGCCGAATCCGCCGCCGCCGAACGTGCCGCAGTTGAAGGAAAACGAAGCGGGCGCCGTGAAGCTTTCCCTGCGCGAGCGTATGGAACAGCACCGCGTCAATGAGCCCTGCGCGGGCTGTCACAAGGTGATGGACCCGCTCGGCTTCTCGCTCGAAAACTTCGACGCGGTGGGGCAATGGCGCAACACAGATGATGGTTCGAAGATCGATCCTTCGGGCACGCTGTTCAACGGCGCGAAGATCGATGGCCCGGTGCAACTGCGCGCCATGTTGACGGCCAAGCCCGAGATCTTCTCCGGCGTGCTCACCGAAAAGCTGATGACTTACGCTTTAGGACGCGGAGTCGAATATTCCGACATGCCCGCAATCCGCGCCATTCTGCGCGACGCGGCGCGGGACGATTACCGGTTTTCATCCATCGTGCTCGGCATCGTGAAGAGCACCCCCTTTGCAATGAAGGAAAAAAAGGCGCAGGATTAACGAAAAGAGGCCGCATGAGAGTCAACACCAAAAAGCATCTTCCACGCCGGACCTTTCTGCGTGGCGTCGGCGTCGCGATGGGATTGCCCCTGCTGGATTCGATGATTCCGGCAAACACGCTGCTGGCCGCGACCGCGGCCAACCCGCAGCTTCGGTACGGCTTCTGCTACATGCCGCACGGCGCGGTGATGTCCGCCTGGACGCCGGTGGCGGATGGCGCCGATTACACGCTGCCGCGCACGCTCATGCCGTTGAAAAACGTCAAGGATTCGGTGCTGGTGCTCACCGGACTCGCACACCGCAACGCCGGCTCGCTCGGGCCGGGTGACAGCGGCGGCGATCATGGCCGCGGTCCTTCCGTGTTCCTCAACGCCTCGCATCCGAAGCGCACCGAAGGCGAGGATGTTCGCGCGGGCACGACGATCGATCAGATCGCCGCCGAGAAGATCGGTCAGGATAACCCGCTGCCTTCGCTCGAACTGGCGACGGAGGATATGACGGGCCTGATCGGCGCCTGCGACGTCGGATTCAGCTGCACGTACACGAACACCATTTCGTGGAAAACGCCGACCACGCCGCTGCCGATGGAAATCAATCCGCGCAATGTGTTCGATAGGCTCTTCGGCGACGGCAGCACGGCCACCGAACGCATGATGCGGCTGCAGCGTGAGCGCAGCATTCTGGATTCCGTAACCGCCGAAGTGAATCATTTACAGGGCAAGCTGGGCGCGGGCGATCGCAACAAGGTTTCCGAGTATCTCGACAACGTGCGTGAGATCGAGCGCCGTATTCAGTTGGCCGAGAAGAAACAGACCGGGTCGAACGCGGGCGAATTTCCGCCGCAGCCGATCGGCATTCCGGACAACCACGAAGAACATTCGAAGCTGATGTTCGACATGATGGTGCTCTCGTATCAGGCGGACATCACGCGCATCGCTTCGTTCATGATGGCGCGCGAGGTCAGCTATCGGACGTTCCCGATGATCGGCGTTAACGATCCGTTCCACGCGACTTCGCATCATCAGAACGATCCGGAGAAGCTGGAGAAGCTGACGAAGATCAACACGTATCACGTGGGCCTGATGGCTTACTTCCTCGAGAAGCTTCGCGCCACGCCGGACGGCGACGGCACGCTGCTCGACCATTCGCTCATTCTCTATGGCAGCTGCATGAGCAACAGCAACCTGCATAACCACACTCCGCTGCCGATCTTCGTGGCCGGCGGCGCGAACGGGCAGATGAAGGGCGGCAAGCACATCAAATATCCGAACGACACGCCCGCCGCAAACCTGCTGCTATCGATTCTCGACAAGGCCGATATCCACCTGGACAAGATCGGCGACAGCAGCGGCCATCTCGCGGGAGTGTAACCATGAAACTGTTCGTGATCGGCGTTGCTTCGGCCACAATGATTCTGGCGGCGGCCGATACACGTGATACCCGCGTGATCGCCGCGGTCAAGGCCCACGACACCGCCGCGTTGCGTGCGCTGGTGAAGGAACACGTGGACGTGAATGCTCCGGAACCGGATGAGTCGACCGCGCTGCAATGGGCGGCCCATGCAAACGACCTGGACGCGGTGGAAATTCTGCTCCGCGCCGGGGCGAATGCCAAGGCTGCCAGCCGCTACGGCGTGACGCCGCTTTCGGAAGCGGCAACCTATGGCAGCGCCGCTCTGGTGGAAGCGCTGTTGAAGGCGGGGGCCGATCCGAACACTCTGACCACCGAGCGCGGCGAGACCGTGCTGATGACCGCGTCGCGCGTGGGGAATGCCGCGGCCGTCAAGGTTCTGATCGATCATGGCGCTAATGTCAATGCAAAGGAGAGCTTTCGCGGACAGACCGCACTGATGTGGGCGGCGGCGGAGAATCATCCGGACGTGGTGAAGCTTTTACTCCATCATGGCGCCAACGCGAAGGTTCATTCGAGCGACCGCGACACCACGCCCCCGAAATTGATGGCCGGCACGCCCGCGGCGCCGATCTCCCGTGGCGGCCTCACTGCCTTGGTGTTCGCGGCGCGCCAGGGTTCGCTTGAATCCGCGAAGACGCTGGTCGAGGCCGGGACCGATATTAATGAACCTGATGCCGACGGTCACACTCCCCTGCTTATTGCTATCCTGAACAACCACGACGAACTGGCGCAAATGCTGATCGAAAAGGGCGCCGACGTGAACGCCGGCGATAAGGATGGCAGAACGCCGCTGTTCACCGCTGTCGATCAGCACGATGTCGACTGGTCCGACAGGCCGTTCGTCAAGGAGACCGACAAGCTGTCCAGCCTCGACATCATTAAATCGCTGGTCGAGCACAAGGCGGATGTCAATGTTCAGCTCACCGCGACTTCCATCATCAAGAAAGCCGCGCAGGACAGTCCGGACCGGACCCTTTCGGTGGGCGCCACCGCGTTCATGCGCGCGGCCCGCAGCGGCGACGTCGAGGTGATGCGTTATCTGCTCGACCACGGCGCCGATCCGAAGCTTTCCAACAAAGACGGCGCGAATGCACTGATGCTGGCCGCCGGGCTCGGCTATACCGATGCGAATCGTTCGACAGAGCCGCAGGCGCTGGCGGCGGTGAAGTTCTGCATGACTCTCGGCTTCGACGTGAATGCCGCTACAGACAAAGGCGAGACGGCGATGCACGGCGCGGCCCGGCGCGGCGCCGACACGATGATTCAATACCTCGCCGATAACGGCGCCAAAATCAATGCGGCGGACAAGCAGGGGCTGACACCTCTCGATCTGGCTCTGGGCAAGGGCGGCGGGGCGGCAGGCCGGCAACCGCCGAAGGAAAAGACCGCCGCGCTTATCCGCAAGCTGGGCGGCTCCGAAGGGTCCGCCGCCACGCAGATCGCCAAAGCGGAATAGGGGATACTTCCGTATCCACGAGGTAAGATAATAACCGCCGGTCCAAGAAGAACTATGCCCAAATCCATGAAGAACGTCGACCGCCGCGGCTTCCTCAAGGGCGCGGCCGCGGGGGCTGCCGCGCTGGTTGCGAACCCGATTGCTCCTGCGGCGCAGGCGCAGGAAACTACGCAAAACAAGAGCGCCACGCCTCTGCCGAACGCGAGATTGGCCGCGGCCGAGACGGCGCCGCCGGCTGCGCGCGTCGAGGTCTACCACACCGATCGTCCCGGGTCCGACTTCATGTATGACGTGATCAAGACTCTGGGCTTCGAATACATCTGCGCCAACCCCGGATCGAGCTTCCGCGGGCTGCATGAGTCCGTCCTGAATTACGGCAGCAACAAGAACCCCGAGTTGCTGACCTGCTGCCACGA
>JASHSD010000300.1 GCA_030036985.1 Bryobacteraceae bacterium | reverse complement strand
CATCAGCCGCACGCAATACCAATATTCGCTGGATGCGCCGGATAAGGCGCTGCTGGATCTGTGGGTGCCGAGACTGGTCGACAAGCTGAAACAGATCCCCGAGCTGCGGGATGTGGCGAGCGATCAGCAGAACAACGGCCTCGGGCTGGAAGTGGTGATCGACCGCGATACCGCCGGCCGCCTGGGCATCACGCCGCAGAATGTCGACGACGAGCTCTACGATTCCTTCGGGCAGCGGCAGGTTTCGACCATTTATACCCAATCGAACCAGTACCACGTCGTTTTGGAGGCGGGCCAGCAGTGGCAGATGGACGCCAATTCGCTGAAGGATTTGTATGTGCAGGTGGGATCGGCATCGGCGAACCTCGCGTCGACCATCGCCTTGGCCGGAACCAATACCGCACTGACCGGCGCGGCGGCGATTTCGCAGGCGCCGCTCGGGGCGTTTACTACTTTCCGTCAGGTCCCGACTCCGATCACGATCAACCATCAGGCGCAGTTCCCGGTTGTGACTTTGTCGTTCAACCTGGCGCCGGGCGCCTCGCTGGGCGCGGCGGTCGCGCGCATAAGGCAGGTTACGGCCGATCTCGGGATGCCCGCCAGCATCGAGCCGACGTTCCAGGGCACTGCTCGCGCCTTTGAGAATTCGCTCGCCAACGAGTCGCTGCTGATTCTGGCTGCGATCGTCACCGTGTATATCGTGCTGGGCGTGCTGTATGAAAGCTACATCCATCCGGTCACGATTCTTTCGACGCTGCCTTCGGCGGGCGTGGGCGCCATCGCGGCGCTGCTTTTGTTCCATGAGGACTTCGACATCATCGCGCTGATCGGCATCATCCTGCTGATAGGCATTGTGAAGAAGAACGCCATCATGATGATCGATTTCGCGCTCGAAGCCGAGCGCAAGGAAGGCAAATCGCCGGAAGAGGCGATTTACCAGGCCTGTCTGCTGCGCTTCCGGCCGATCATGATGACGACCATGGCCGCGCTGCTGGGCGCGGTGCCGCTCGCGTTCGGAAGCGGCATGGGATCGGAGCTGCGCAGACCGCTGGGCATCACGATCATCGGCGGACTGCTGTTCAGCCAGGTGCTGACGCTGTTCACGACTCCGGTGGTGTATCTCTGGTTCGGCCGGATCGCGGCGTGGATTGCGCATTTCCGCGGTTCGAGGCCCGCGGACGAAGATCTCGGTCTGCCGGAGCTCTCATGAAAGCTGTGGGGTCAGGCCTTCGGGCCTGCCGCCGGGCTTCCGCCCGGCGCGAAGCTCGACCAACGGTACTCTTCCGGCAGTGTGGCGAGACCGGCCTTGACGGGGGTCCATTCGATGTAATGGCGCACCCGAGCGAACTCGTCGTCGTTGCGGATCGTGCGGTCGAAGCTTTCATCCTGCCAAAAGGGCACGCCGGTTATGCCGAGAATCCGGTTGCCTTGGTGGCCGGTGAAGCCTTTGAGCGAACGCAGCCAGTCGCGCGCCGGCACGTGAGGCGTAACAAGCAAATGGACGTGATTCGGCATCACGACATAAGAATGAAGTTGGTATCTCCTGAAGCGGGTTTCGCCAGTTCGGAGCGACTGAATTACCATCTCCGCGATCTCGGGCCTGCTCAGGTATACCGGACCGTCAGCCGCTTTGTCCAGGATTCTGTCCATCGCGATGAACACGCGTCCGGATGTCATTCGCGCGGGAGGGAAGACGCGATTCGCCGGCAGGCTTCCGTGCAAGCGGAAAGTCACGAACTGGCGCGCTCCGGCGATGTCCCAATGCGGGAGACGGCGTTCGGTTATCGTCATATTGATTCAGGTGGGTTCACGGCAGCGGTTTTCTCACTGAGATTGCGCCGGGCCGAAGCCCGGCGGCAGGCCCGAAGGCCTGACCCCACAATTCGGTCAGCAACTCAGCAGGCAGCAATTGATCAGTCAGCAACTGGGCAGCCAGCTATCCAGCAGTCAGCAACTTATCAGTCAGCAATTCAGCAGTCAGCAACTGAGCAGTTAACAACTCAACAATCAGCAACTCAACAATCAGCAACTCAAGAGTCAGCAACTCAGCAGTTAACAATTGAGCAATCAGCAATTGAGCAATCAGCAACTGAGCAATCAGCAATTCAGCAGTTAACGGATCAGCAGTCAATAGTGGTGCTCGTGTGAGCATTTCGACTCCATTCATTCAGCGGCCCGTCGCGACCACGCTTCTCACCGTCGCACTGACGCTGGCCGGCGGAATCGCGTACTTTCAATTGCCCGTGGCCGCGCTGCCGCAGGTCGATTTCCCCACCATAAACGTGTCGGCCAGCCTTCCCGGCGCCAGTCCGGAAATCATGGCTGCATCGGTCGCCACCCCGCTCGAAAAGCAGTTCACCCGCATCGCGGGCGTCACGGAGATGACTTCGCGCAGTTCCGTGGGTTCGGCGCAAATCACCCTGCAGTTCGATCTCAGCCGCGAAATAAACGCCGCCGGCCGCGATGTGCAGGCGGCTATCAACGCCGCCGCCGGATACCTGCCGTCGAACCTTCCCAGCAATCCGACATATCGCAAGCAGAACCCCGCCGATCAGCCGATCCTGATTCTCGCCATCACCTCGAAAATCGTGCCCAGACCGAAACTCTACGATGTGGCCTCTTCCGTTTTCGCGCAGAAACTCTCGCAGGTGAACGGAGTCGGGCAGGTTCAGGTCAGCGGCAGTTCGCTTCCCGCCGTGCGCGTGGAAGTGAATCCCCAGCCGGTTTCCCAGTACAACGTCGGGCTGGATCAGATCGGCACGTTTCTGCAGAACGCCAACGCCAACAAGCCGAAAGGCTCGATGGACAACGGCAGGACGACGATGCCGATCATCGTCAGCGATCAGCTGCTCAAGGCATCGGAATACCGGGATCTGATTGTCGTTTACCGCAATGGGTCGCCTGTCCGGCTCTCCGATCTCGGGCGCGTGGTCGATTCGGTCGAAGATATCCGCAATCTGGGAGAAGCGGACGGCCAACCCGCCGTTCTCATCCAGATCCGGCGCCAGCCGAACGCGAACGTCGTCGATACGGTGAAACGAATCAAAGATATTCTGCCGCAGTTCAAGGCGCAATTGCCGACCAGCGTGGACTTCCGCGTGGAGAACGACCGCACCACCACCATCAAAAGTTCCGTCGAGGACGCGCAGTGGAACATGGTCATCTCGGTTGTACTGGTGGTGGTCGTCGTCTTTACGTTCCTGCGCAACGGATGGGCGACGTTTATTCCCAGCATCTCCGTTCCGGTATCGCTCATCGCGACGTTCGGCGGCATGTATCTCTGCGGCTACACGCTCGACAATCTGTCGCTGATGGGGCTGACCATCGCCACCGGATTCGTGGTCGACGACGCCATCGTCGTGATCGAAAACATCACGCGGCACATGGAGGGCGGCATGCCTGCGATGCGCGCCGCGTTCAAGGGCGCGCAGGAAATCGGCTTCACCGTCGTGTCGATGAGCCTCTCGCTGGTGGCCGTTTTTATTCCGATTCTCATGATGCCGGGCATTATCGGCCGCCTGTTCCGGGAATTCGCGGTGGTGCTTTCGATCGCCATCGCCGTCTCGCTGGCGGTTTCGCTGACTACAACGCCGATGATGTGTTCGCGCCTGCTCAAGTCGAATCACAAGCACGGACGCCTGTATAACTGGAGCGAGCGGTGTTTTCAATGGATCATCTCCACTTATGCTTCCGCGCTGCAGGCGGTGCTGCGGCATCCGGCGCCGGTGCTGCTCCTGATTGCTCTCTCGGTCGGCATCAGCGGCTATCTTTACGTGAAAATACCCAAGGGATTTTTCCCCCAGCAGGATACGGGGCGCTTATTCGGCCAGGTGCAGGGCGAACAGCACATCTCCTATCAGGCGCTGGTGGAAAAAGCCAAGTGGTATGAAGCGCAGGTCAGATCCGAGCCCGAGGTGGAAACGGTCGGCATTACCGCCGGGAGCAACGGCGGCAGTTTCGGCGGCGCGTCCGCGCAGATTTTCGTGCAGCTGAAAGAAGACCGCAAAATTACTTCCGATCAGCTGATCGGCCGCATTCGCCGCAAAACGGCCGGAATGCCGGGCGCGAATTTGTTTCTGACCACCCAACAGGATCTTCGCATCGGCGGCCGGCAAAGCAATTCGCAGTATCAATACACGCTGCAGAGCCAGGATCTCGACCTGCTGGCGCTGTGGGGCCCTCGCGTCTACAACAGGCTCTCGACGCTGCCCGAATTGGTGGACGTGAGTTCGGACCAGCAGAACTCGGGTCTTTCGTCGAACGTGGTCGTCGACCGGGATACGGCTTCGCGTCTCGGCCTGACCGCGCAGGCGGTGGACAGCGCGCTTTACGACGCCTTCGGTCAGCGCCAGGTCTCGACGATGTACAAGGACATCAATCAATACCACGTGGTGCTGGCTCTCGAGCAGCAGTGGTGGGAGAGTCCGGACTTTCTGAATAAGATCTACATCCAGTCGCCGAGAGGGCTGTCGGTGCCGTTGTCGACGTTCACCCATTTCAACCAGGGCATCACGCCGCTGCAGTTGACGCACCAGGGGCAGTTCCCATCGACTACCATTTCCTTCAACCTTCCCGACGGCGTGGCGCTCAGCGACGCAGTGGCCGCCGTCAATAAAGCCGAGCTCGAAATGGGCATGCCCGCGAGCATCACCGGCGCCTTCAACGGCACGGCGCAGGCGTTCCAGTCTTCGTTGAACAGTATGCCGATTCTCATCCTGACCGCTCTTCTCGCCGTCTACATCGTTCTGGGAATTCTCTACGAGAGTCTGATTCACCCGCTGACCATCATCTCGACGCTGCCGTCCGCCGGCGTGGGCGCGCTGATCGCCCTGGTTCTGTTCCGCACCGAGCTTTCGATCATCGCCATGATCGGCATTATTCTGCTGATCGGCATCGTCAAGAAGAACGCGATCATGATGATTGATTTCGCCCTGGCGGCGGAGCGGAGCGGCATGAGTCCGCGGGATTCGATTTACCAGGCTTGCCTGCTGCGTTTCCGGCCCATCATGATGACGACCGCGTGCGCCCTTCTGGGCGGCATGCCGATGGCGTTCGGATGGGGCAGCGGTTCGGAGCTGCGTCAGCCGCTGGGAATCTCCATCGTCGGCGGCCTTATCGTAAGCCAGATGTTGACCTTGTTTACCACACCCGTGATTTATCTCTATCTCGATCGCTTCAGCAAGCGTTTCAGCCGCGAGCAGCCATTCAGTAATCGCCCCGGAATTCTGGTGCCCGGAGGGGCGATGGGAGGCGCAGATTGAAGATCCTTGTTCTGACAACGCCCGTCGCGGCCATGCTGCTTTGCTCCGCATGCGCGATCGGCCCGAAATATCAGCCGCCCAGCGTGGCCGCGCAGACGCCCGCGCCCACCACCGTGAACGGCTATAAGGAAATGGCCGGCAACGATCAGTGGAAGATGGCCACGCCGAGCGATTCCCTCATGAAGGGCAAATGGTGGGAGATCTTCGGCGATCCCGAGCTCAACAAGCTTGAGGAGCTGGTGAATATCAACAACCAGAACGTGAAGCAGGCGGAAGCGCAGTTCCGGCAGGCACGGGCTTTGGTGCTGGCCGACCACGCGAACTATTACCCGACCATCGGATCGACCCCGGCGATCAGCGAAAGCGACAGCGGGCCCGCGGGATCCGGCGGCGTCTTTGCGGCCGGCGAGAGGACGCAAACGTTTTCGCTTCCCTTCAGCGCGAGTTGGGAGCCGGACCTGTGGGGCCGGGTGCGGCTTTCGGTCGAGAATGCCGCGGACAGCGCGCAGGCGAGCGCGGCCGACCTCGAAAATGCGCGCCTCAGCGCGCAGGCGCTTCTTGCGACCGATTATTTTCTGATCGCCGGCGCGGACCTGCAGGAAGGGGTTCTCGACGAGACGATCAAGGCTTACCAGAAGAATCTGACACTGACGGAAAACCGGTTCCGCGGGGGCGTGGCGTCGCAGAGCGACGTGGTGCTGGCGCAGACCTCGCTGCTGGGTGCGCAGGCGCAGGCGACTGCCCTTCATATCACCCGCGCGCAGGACGAACACGCGGTCGCCATGTTGACCGGGCAGCCGCCCTCGGCCCTTGAGATTCCGGTCATCAAAAAGGTCGCGCCTCCTCCGCCAGTTCCGATCGTGGTTCCGTCGGCGCTTCTCGAAAGACGCCCGGATATCTCGGCAAGCGAGCGCGCGGTCGCCGCCGCGAACGCCAACGTCGGCATCGCCCAGGCTGCGTATTACCCCACGCTGACGTTGTCCGCCAGCACGGGGTTTATCAGCACAAGCATGAAGACTCTGTTCACCTGGGGTGCGCGGACGTGGTCTGCCGGGCCGTCGGTTTCCGAGACGCTTTTCGATTTCGGCCGGCGCGGCGCGCAGGTCGCAAGCGCCAGGGCCGCGTACGATTCGACGGTCGCCGCCTATCGACAGACCGTGTTGGCCGCCTTCCAGGAAGTGGAAGACGATCTGGCTTCTCTGCGTTATCTGGCGGAAGAAGCGCAGCAGCAGAATGAAGCCGTAGTGGCGGCGCAGAAATCCCTGGACCTCGAACTCGACCGCTATAAAGCGGGAACCGATTCCTATCTGACCGTCATCACCACACAGGCGATTCTGCTGGGAGACCAGCAGACGGCTGTGACCGTTCTGCAGAGCCAAATGACTTCGGCCGTCGATCTGGTCAAAGCGATGGGCGGCGGATGGAATACGTCGACGCTTCCCAGCGGCGATGCGATCCGGTCCGTGGGGCTGGCCAGCGCGACGAGTACTCAGAAGCTGGCTCAGCCGCGCGGCGAATAGCCCGGACTGGGTGCGCGAATCCGTTCTGAGCCGCGACCGCAAGGGAGCGGTGTACCGTCGCGGATCGAATTCCGGCAATCTGAGGTACCTCATTCCCGCTCTTGAGAATCAACCTGCCCACCGCTCCCTGGCGGTCGCGGCTCAGAACGGTCACTGCTTTTGCCCCGAAAGCCCCCCTTCCATTCGGCCTCAAACGGGATTATGATGTACGCCCAGGTGAGGTCCTATGTTCGACAGCCTTGATGAACAACTGAAGAAAGTTGAAAGCCAGGAATCGACGACGAAGGAACGGGTGCTGCGCTATTTGGCCATAGCCGCCGCGTCACTACTCATTTTCGGCGGAATTATTATCGCCGTGCAGCGGTTTCAATAAGTCGTCAGTCGGCCGCGATCACTCGGCTACTGGGGTGAGGCGGCCGTTTCGCAAATGATACTCGCCGCCGCGCCAGCGAATGGTGCTGCGCGTGAAACTGATTACCCAGATTGCAAACGCCATCGCATCCCATAGTGGAAGCAGCGGCATCCCGCTCCAGAGTCCGCGACGCTTCAGGCCGCGAATGCCGATACTCCAGGCGATGGCCGTCCTCAGAACGAAATAGGCGCCGAGCCATCCCAGAGCGACGGCCCACGTGGGATGCACCGCGATGGCGAAGGCGCACCACGCGATCCCGTGGGTGAAGATCAGCCCCAGGTGACCCCACGGCCGCATGTGCCGCATCACCACGATCCACCGCAGCCGCTTGTGGAACAACTCGCCGAAGGATGCGTAATCGGCGACGGTTTCGACCGCGTAGGGCAGCAACTCCACTCTGCGGCCGGTCTCCGCGATGTGGCGGCCGATCAGCAGGTCGTCGGCCGGGCCGTTCTCAAGGCGTTCATAGCCGCCCGCTTGGGCAAGCTGAGCGCGAGTGGTGGCGATGGTGGTTCCCAAGGCGAACCGGACGCCATCGAGTTGCCGGGCAATCAGCAATCCCGCGAAAAAATCCGACATCATGCCGACGGTCTGGAGCCGGTCCGTGAACGTCTTGTCGCCCGTCGAGACATAGAAGCAGGTCACGGCGCCGATGCCCGGATCGGCCAGCGGCGCGACCACGGTCCGCAGATAATCCGGCGTGACGCGCACGTCGCTGTCGTTGATCACCAGGGTTTCATACCGCGCTTCACGAACGAGCCGAACCAGCTTCATGACCTTATCGTTCGTGCCCGGAGCCGCGCGTTCGCCGAAGCCGACCAGCAGACGGATGGACCGGTTGGGAAAATCCCGCGCCAGCCGCTCGATGATCGGAACGGCGGGGTCCTCGCGGGTGTTGACGCAGAACAGCAGCTCGTAATCGGGGTAATCCTGACGGCACAAGCTGGCGAAGTTTTCGTATGCATCGGGGTCAAGGCCGCGAATGGGCTGCAGATTGCTCACAGGAGGGGTAAAAGCGGCGTGGGAATCGTTACGCTTTGCAGTCCGGAAGAAGCGCCAGACGCTGTAAAGCACGATCAGGTAGTAAGCGAATGGCGAAAGGGCCGGCAGCAGCAGCAGACGCGCAAGCAACCGTCAGTCTAGCAAAGCACATGCTACAGTTGAATTTCAACGGGATTTTTACCTCTTTTGCACCCACGGGCGTGAGCCAACTCATTTGTGCGGAATAGCCGGATTTACTCACAAGTTTCGTAAGCCCGATCCGTCGCGGATTCAGGCCGCGGTCGAGTCGCTGGCGCACCGCGGACCGGATCGACAGGCCGTTTTCCGCAGCCGCCTCGTTTCGCTGGGAGCGGCGCGGCTGAAGATCATCGATCTGGCGGGCGGCGATCAGCCCATGCGCACGCAAGACGGCGCGACGACAATCGCATTCAACGGAGAGATCTACAACCATCTCGAAGTGCGGCGCGAGCTCGAACGGCGCGGCCATCGCTTTGAATCCACGTCCGACACGGAAACCGTTCTGCGCGCGTTCGTCGAATGGGATACGCGCTGTTTCGAACGTCTGCGCGGCATGTTCGCCGTTGCGTTCTGGAAGGAAGACGAGCGGCGGCTGGTGCTGGCGCGGGATCGGGTCGGCATCAAACCTCTCTACGTTGCCAGCCGTGACGGAGACCTCTACTTCGGGTCCGAGCTGAAGACGCTGTTCGTTCATCCGGAAATCGAGCGGCGGCTGGATCCGGCAGGTCTCGATTGCTATCTCTCGCTCAACTACGTTCCTTGCCCGTACACGTTGATCGAAGGCGTGGAAAAGCTGGCGCCGGGCACGTGGCTTGAATGGCGCGACGGCACCGTGCATTCAGAAGCGTATTGGCGCATTCCGACGTCGCCGGCGCGCGAGATCGCGCTGCCGGAAGCGGCGGAGCGGCTCGACTCCCTGCTCGATTCGGCCGTGCGCGAACACCTGATCGCGGACGTTCCCATCGGATTGTGGCTCAGCGGCGGCATGGATTCCTCCACCATCCTGCATTACGCCGCGAAGGCTTCGGCGTCGCCAATTCGCACGTTTTCGATTTCCTTCCATGGACGCAGCTTCGATGAATCCGGCGCCATCGGGCGGCTGAGTTCGTTCTATGGAACGCAACACGAGCAACTGGATCTCAACCCCGGTCTTGATCTTTCCTCCGCCATCGAGAGTTTCGCGGCTTATGCCGACGAACCGAACGCCGACGCCGGCGCGCTGCCGGTCTGGTTCCTTTCGCGCATGACGCGGCAGAGCGCGACAGTCGCGCTCAGCGGCGAGGGCGCGGACGAGTTGTTCGGCGGCTATCTGACCTATCGCGCCGACCGTCTGGCGCGCGCGGCGCGGCTTCTGCCTCCGCCGCTGCTGCGGCTTGGGCTGCGGCTGGCCGGCGTCCTGCCGGTGTCGGACGAAAAAATCGGGTTCGAATATAAGCTGAAGCGCTTCCTCGCGGGATCACTCATGCCGCCTGAGCGCGCGCACGTGGCGTGGAACGGGACCTTCGCCGATGCCGAGAAACGCCGCCTGGTGCATTCGCCGCTTCCGGGCGCTTTACGCGCGCTGCTGCGCGAGTTGGCCGAAGCCGGCGAAGAGACCGAGACATATCTGCGCTTCGATCAGAAATACTACCTGCCCGACGACATTCTGGCCAAGGTAGACCGCATGAGCATGGCGCATTCGATCGAAGTCAGGCCGCCGTTCCTCGATCACCGCATCGTGGAGTTCGCCGCGTCGGTTCCCATGCGCCTCAAGATCCGCGGTTCGCGAGGCAAGATCCTGCTGCGGCATCTGATGAAAGGCCGGCTGCCCGACTCGGTTCCGGGACGAAAAAAAATCGGCTTCGATATCCCGGCGCATGAGTGGCTCCGGGGTCCGCTGCGTCCTCTGCTCGAAGATACGTTCGCGGCTGGTCTGGCCGAACATGGCGGTTTTTTCCGCTCCCACGAAATAGAAAGATGCCTGCGCGATCACCTCTCCCGCCGCTCCAATCTCGGATACGAGCTTTGGGGTCTGATGATTCTGTTCCTCTGGATGAAGAAATGGCAAGTACAGACGAGCCCGGGACCGGCGGCGGCGGTTCCTCTCGCGCTTGGCGCCTCTACTTATTAGGCGTTCTGCTGTTTGCCGCCGCCGTTTATATCGGTTGCATGGTTTCGCCGCCGTCTCTGATGGACGACGTGGACGCCGTGCAGGCGCAGATCGCGCGCAACATGCTGCATACGGGCGATTGGGTCACGGCCCGGCTCGACGGCGTGGCTTATCTCGAAAAGGCGCCTCTTATCTATTGGCTGATCGCGTTTTCTTATAAAGTCTTCGGCGCATCCGATTGGGCGGCGCGCGTGCCTGTAGTGCTTTCCTCGATCGGGCTGGCGCTCCTGACGGCGATGTTCGCCGCCTGGGCTTTCGGCCGCCGCGCCGGCTTCTACGCGGGCCTCATCATCTCGACGTGCGTGGGTCTGTTTCTCTTCACTCGCATTCAGATTCCCGATGTGATGCTGACCGCGACCGTGGCGCTGGCGATGTGGGCGTTCCTGCGGGTGCTGGATAAAGACGAGCGCCGGCCCGCCCTGTGGGCTTACATCATGTACGCGAGTCTGGGAACCGGGCTGTTGCTCAAGAGCCTGGTGGGCGCGCTCTTTCCCATCGCGGCCGCGCTGATTTATCTCGCGATCACCGGCCAATTTTTCTCCGCGCGCGTGTGGAAGCGTCTGCGGCCCGTTTCCGGAACGCTGCTGGTGCTTCTGATCGCCGTGCCGTGGCATGTTCTCGCCACCATGCGCAACCCGCCGGTCTTCGCCTTCACTATGCGCAGCGCGCCGGGCGAGTATCACGG
>JASHSD010000299.1 GCA_030036985.1 Bryobacteraceae bacterium | reverse complement strand
GCGCGCATGGCCACGGAGAGGTCAACTATGCCGCCTCTGCATTCGGCTTTCCCGATGCCACACCGGGCATGTATACGCCGCCCGGCGTGGTACGCACCTCGATTTCCTTAGCCCTGACGATCGACTCGAAGCCATTCGTGAGCCGTGCTGCAATCTGTGTGCGCAAGACTGGGCTGTCGATCCGTGCGACCAATGTTGCGGCGGCGCCGATCAGCAGATCAATTGCCGCCTCTACCGGCACGCCGCAGCGCAGCAGTGTCTCGATCTCGCCGCTCAAGAGGATACCGGTGGCGGCCAAGAGCTGCGGACCATTGAGGCTGACCCGAAGCTGCTGGTCCCCTTTCACAGGATCGCCCGCACTTGGCATGGTTACTTCCTGCGCCGTCGATTGCGTTGCTTGTAGCCGTCCTGGGCTCGATCGTTCGGGGTCGAGTCATAGCGAGCGGCTGCCGCGAATTTTGGATCGTCGCTGTCCTCCTGAACGGACAAATGGAGCTTGTCGAGCGTCCCCTGTACGCCCTGCTCCAACATCACTTCACGGGCGCGCACGGTTGCGGCAGCGGCGGTCTCCATGAGGCGACTTGATCCCTCGGTCTCCATGAGATCGACGTTGAAACCAAGCGCTTGGCGCACCTTCTGCGGCCGTATCGGATTTCGCGAGTACAACCGCTCGATCTTCTGCCCTCCGGTGATCCGCTCACTCGCATTGAGCGCTCCGTAGCGGGTGAGCTGACGTTCGATGGCTTCGGCCTCCGGCTCGGTCAGGTCGGGGAACGCCTCGACGGTCATCGGCGCGATCATCCGCTCTCGCGGTTGCGTATTCTCGCGTTGTTCTGGCAGCCGATACAACAGATGGAAGCGCTGCCGCGGGTTGCAATTGGCGACGTATAAGGTAGGCATATCAGTTCGCCATGCTGATCACGGTGAGCGCTTCCGGTCGCACGAGCCAACCCGAACTCGACCGCATCTCCAGCGTCATGTCGACCGCGCCGGCCGGTAACGGCGCCATGATTTCGCGTGGCGCCGCCATGTCGGAGTACATCAGCGTGTTCGCGTAGAGGCCATTGGGAAGCTTGCCGAATTCGTTGGTATTCGGCAAATCGCCGGTCGGCTGGGAAACCTCTGGCATGACGAGGATGACCGCGTCTGTACCGCCGGCGCCCTGACCGATGAGGGTATCGTCGTAGCACCACATCACATTGTGCCCCGACTGCTTCATCACCTCCTTGACGACCGCCGCAGTCGTCGCCGAGCCGGCGCCGAGCCGTTGATACTGGACCAGCTGGACAATGTCCTGAATTTCCCACTGACCGAGATCGCGTTGCGGCCCCAGGATCACGAAGGTGCGCTCGATGCCGAGCTGGTAGGTCCGCGTCAGCAACTGCTGCATCTGCGATAGCAGAAAAACAGCCATCGCGCCGTTATCGTAAGTCGACACTGTATCATTGCCGTACGGGTCGGGCGGCAGCGTTACTTGCGTCGAATTCGGTGCATTGAGCAGCCCCTCCCCCTTGGCCGGGTTCATCCCGCGGAGCAGGATATCCCGCTGGTTCTGGAAGATGCCCTGCCGCCCGGCAAGCCGGAATGCTTCAACGATCGGCACATTGTAATTGGCCGCCGCCGCGGTATCGTGATGGTCAAACTCCGCGCGGTTGCGCACGAGATAGGTCCCGGTTCCGATTACGCCGCCGACAATATCGTTTGACGGGATCGAGTTGACCGAGGATGACTGCTGCGCCGCGACACGGGTGCGCATTGCGAGGGTCCGGATGTAGACCTGCAAATCCCCCTCGTTGAGGCGCACGCGCGGCTTGCCATCGGCCAATGTAGCGAACGCGCCGCTGAACTGATTGATCTGCACAAGAAGCCCCGGCTCGACGAAGCTCGGCTCGATGCGCTGCCAAGGGGGCATGATGACTGCCATTTACTTTCTCCTATCGAATGGCGGTCTTGAGCCCGCCTCAGTTGAGGATCAGATGCGAATGACGGCGCAACATCCCTGAGGATTCCACGTCGCAACCGAACCGTTCCAGTTCACGGTCATACAGTTGTTGGTCGTGACCATCAGCAGCGAGACCGAGTTCGGGAACGCACCGGTGCCGAAGTTGATCACCGGCGAACCGCCGATCGTCCCGAACACCCCCGATGCGGCGGCCGCGGCCAGGACCACTTGTGTCGAGGTCGACGAAACGACGGTGAAATTGGTGTTGATAGCTGCCGCGCCGCCCGTCCCGGAATTGGTCGCGCCCGAGATATTGAGGATATCTCCCGCCGCAGGCTGCCAGGCGCCGGTCCAGTTCGCCACCGGGAACGTGATCTGGCCGCCGCTTGTGTTGGCCCAGGTGACGGTGCTCGACGCGGCAATTGTCGCAGTCGACGCATCGTACTCGGTCAGCAACTGGTTATTGAAATCCCACGACAGCTGCTGACCGACGGCGCCGCTCTCATAGGCCGCGAGGGACGGATCGGCTTTCACGGCGACGCGGGCGCCGCAACCGAACGGCATCCAGCCGATCGTATCGCCCGAGTACGCCACCGGGACATTCGACGCGCCGGGCACGATGACGCCGTTGTAGAACTGGTTGGAGACCGCGAAGCCCGACGCACCGCCTGAAGCCGTGGTCGTGGTCAACGTCGTCGCATGGATCAGCGGCGCGCCGAGCGCCACATTCGGGTTGGTCACGGCAGGCGTCGGCACTTGGGCCGAGAT
>JASHSD010000298.1 GCA_030036985.1 Bryobacteraceae bacterium | reverse complement strand
CCGTCGTGCGAGGTGATGAAGTTGACGCTCTGGAAAGGGCGATAGGAATCCTGGGAGTCGTCGGGAAACAGATCGTCGCTGCCGTAGAGCCTCTGCGCCAGCGCGCCGACGCGACCGGGAACGCCGCGCACGAAATCGCGCAGATCGTCGCGGTACTTGCCGTTCCATTGCCGCCAGTTGAGGCCGGGGAAAGATCGCCCGAGGAGATAGCTTTCGATGTCCCACGCTTCGGCGACCATGCGCACGCCGCGACGCGCCGCCAGAAAACCGATTTCCGAAATCAGCGACGGATGATCGAGATCGCGGCTGCCGTCTTCGCGAATGGTGAATACCGAAGCCAGATCGAAGCGGAAACCATTGACGTTCATCTGCTCAATCCAGAAGATCAGACTCGAAATGATCAACGTCTGCACCACCGGGTGGTCACAGCGCAAGGTGTTGCCGCAACCGGTTTCGTTGCGATACTCGTTGCGCTCTCGATTGAGCAGATACCAGGACTGATTGTCGATGCCGCGATAGCTGTGCACGGGCCCGTCGGAGCCGGCTTCGCTGGTGTGGTTGTAAACCACGTCGAGCCACACGTCGATTCCATTGGCGTGGAAGGCCTCAACCATGTCGCGAAACTCTTCCACGGGTCCGCCGTTCGACTGGTCGGCCGCATAGGCGCGGTTCGGCGAGAAGAAGTTGAGGGTCATGTAGCCCCAGTAGCTGCCTTCCTGTGGATCGACCTGGTGCACCGGCATCAGCTCCACCGCGGTGATGCCGAGGCTCTTGAGATACGGGATTTTTTCGATCAGACCCGCGAAGGTTCCTCTGCGCTCCGGCGACACGCCGGAATTCGCGCGCATGGTGAATCCTTTGACGTGTAGTTCGTAGACGATCAGGTCGTGGCTCGCCCGCGGCGCGGAAGGCTCGTTGCGGAAAAGCACACGCGGCGGTTTCTTGGGCAGGACGCCGAGGGGCGCGCGTCCGTCGTTGGGTCCGGGCTGCGTGGCGGCGTGGCGATCGTAATCGGGCGGGAAGTAAACGGCGGGGGCGAAGGGGTCGAGCAGGATCTTGTCGGAATCGAAGCGATAGCCCGCCGAAGGGTCGTGCCTGCCTTCCACGCGCCAGGCGTAATGGGCCGCGTTAACGGCCTGATCGGCCCGCACCCAGCAGTGCCAGATGCGGCCCGACTTGTTGGCGCGGGCGTCGAGGCGGTATTCGAGCAGGGGTTTAACGGAATCCTCGGCGCTGTAGATCAGCAGGCTGACGCCGGTGGCGCGCCGCGAATAGAGCGCGAAATTCCAGGCCTGCAGCGAATGGACCCATGTGACACCCATGGGTCCGGGCGTTCCCTCTTTTCTGTCCCATTCGTCGAAGGTTGCGGCGGAGCGTGGTGTGGCAACTTCCAATAGAGGCCCCCCACAGGCGTAACTCGAAATTTATCAGTATATGTTGCGGGTTTCGCCTTTCCGGTGGTTGCGCTCCGACATTGAGATGACTTTGGGGAGCGCGACAATTTTTCTCGCCGCTTCCGAGAAAGCTGTCATTGCCACAAGGCTGCCCTTAGACGAGCGACGACCAACGCGGCTTACGGAACCAGATCGCAGGGCTCTCCGGAACGTGCATTACGCCGTGTCCCCGGAGGCACAGCAGTTCCGTGCCATTCCACTCCAGAAGAATGCGTGAACCGCTTCCCATCCGCACCGGTTTGTCCAGAAGGCGCAGACAGGTGGGACAGCGCTTTCGTTGATCCATCGTGGCCCAGCGAATCGCCGGAAAAAACCCGAGCGCCGCGACGTCTATCCGCAGAGGAAAACTGACCAGGGCGGAGGCGCCGAAGGACACGATCAGAAGAAGCAGCGCGATTTTCGCAACGTAAAAGCAGCCGCGCCGGAGCCAGTTACGATGACTTGGGTATTCGCCCAAAACAGGGCCGCTGGTCAGAGCCACAATGGACCAGAAAATCATACAGAACGGCAGTAGTCCGACGAGCAACTCGCCTGCCGATAACGGTGCTTCAGGAGCAAACAGATCGCCCCCATTGCGATGAGAGCCAGCAGACCCAGCAACGCCAGACAGCGGAAAGGCGACTCCAGCGGGTCGGCGCATTCGATGGCCGGCGGATCGGGAAAGCCAGGCCGGTCCGCGATCATCAGCACCGATCCATAACGTCGGCATACACCGGAATTTCTTCTGTTCCACAACGCGTCCCGCAGCGAGCCGAGGCAAAACGACGTCACGGATTCGCCGTCGCCTTCCCGCATTGCATACCAAAGCTCAGTCTGCCATTCCGCCAGCCACTCGGCGCGATCGCTTCCGCGCACGAATCGAGATCCCGTCCACAGAATCGCGAGATGCAGGCGCGTCATCATACCGGCTCCGTCTCCCGCTCCGGGATCAGACGCGCCAGCAGCGGATAGCGTTTGCGTGAAGCTTCAAGCGTCGCTTTACCCGCGGCGGTGAGTTTGTAATACTTCCGCGGCGGCCTCTGCTCGGCGTCCGCAATCGACTGCTTTTCCCAATGCGACCGGATCAGTTCGTCGCGCTCCAGCCGCCGCATCGCCGGATAGACCGTTCCGCTGGGCAGCCCGGTGACCTCCATGAGACTGAACCCATAGGCATACCCCGCGCCGATTGCCTGCAGAATCATCGCCGCCGTATGTGAAAGTTTCGCCTCCGCCGCCATACGTGGAAGTATAGCTACGTAGCATACTGCTTGACAAGACAAATATAGTTTGCTACATAGGGTACACACGCCATGCTGGAACTGCGCAACGTCTCCAAACACTTCCTCGGGACTCCCGCCGTAAAGGACGTCAGCTTCCGCGCCCTTCCCGGCGAGATTACCGGCTATCTGGGGCCCAACGGCTCCGGCAAATCCACCACCATGAAAATGATCAC
>JASHSD010000297.1 GCA_030036985.1 Bryobacteraceae bacterium | reverse complement strand
ATGGATGCTCAGGGCAGATCGACGCATTCATTCTGCCCGATGTCGTTTGCGGAAAGCGAAACGCCCGGACCTGCGCCGATGCACCAGCGCCGGGCGCCGAAGCCGCTCACGTAATTTCGCCGGATCACGTTCCCCCGTGTGCGCGCCGGGCGCGCGGCGTGGCCGGCCAGATAGATTCCGCTGCGAAGCATCCCGGGTTCATCCAACGCATAGTTGCACGGCGGGTTTCCCGGTTTGCCCGTGCAGTGGTTCCGGTTGATGGCGACAAATCGGTTGCCCGTAACCGTGTTGTTTTCGCCGATCAGGAAAACTCCTCCGTAACCGAATCCCTGAATTACGTTTCCGCTCAGCACAACGCGTCCCGGCGTCATCTCGGGAAAAGAGTTGCCGAACAGCACACCCTCGTGAAGGTACGGATAGTCGGTCAGCGGCCCGTTGTTGGTGCATGAATTCCCGATTATCTTGCCGTCATGGAAACCATCGAGATCGATGCATTGTCCATCGACGTCGGTAAAGTGGTTGCCGGAGTATGTCGACTCCGCCACGTCGCCCGCCGAATCCAATGCCGCGGCTGTCGCCTGCGCCGCAACATCGACTTCGCCCGGAGGGTAGCCGATGCGGCTGCCTCTGTTGTTCATCACCCGTATGCGTGAAGCGTGACCGACCTGGAAGGCATCGCGCGGCGTGCCCTCGACCCGGTTGTCTTCGATCGTGCCGTCGCGATTTCGCGGGGACGAATAATTCGAATGAGTCCAGACGCCGTTGCCGCAGATCTCCCGGATTCTGCATTGGCTGACGTGAAACCGCGAGGTTCCTTCTTCAAGCAGAATTCCGCCGGTTGTGTTGCTGCGCCCCTGACTGTTGAGCGTTCCCGAGTTCCCGATGGAAACTTTCTGAATGGAGACGTCGTCGCAACGAGAAATCAGAACCGGGAATGACTTGACGCTGCGCAGCGTGACGCCCTCGATGCGGATGCCCCGCGAATCTACAAACAGGATACCGTTCGCGTCATAGTAGTCGGCGAAGGTGCGATTGGAGGGAGGAAGATAGCGGTCGGTCTTCAGACCGGTCTTTCCTTCACCACGCGAGCCGACGATCTCGAATCCCCGAACCCCAATGTTGGAGACGTTCCGGCCAACAATAGCGGCGGCGCCTTTGAAATCGGCGCTCATACGGAGAACGGAGCCTCGCGGGCTTCCGACAATTTCGAGATCGTGGGCGCCGGGCGCGAGTTCAATGGGTGCGGTGATCTGCGAGATGCCGGCGGGAAGTTCGATACGGCCGGAAGCCTGTTTGAAGGCGCGGCGCAGAACGGATTCGGACGAGCCGTCCGAGTGACAACCCGCCAAAATGAGAACACAGAGAACGGAGCAGCCGGCGCGAAGCGGGATCATCAACCCTCGCCAACTATAACGCGTCGCGGGATCGCGGATCCACCACGAGCGCGGCGGCGCCGCACAACATCAATGCGGAGGCCGCGCCGAATCCCGCGACCGGGGAAACCACGGTCCAGAGCGTTCCGACCATGGCGCTGGCGATGAGATCGCCGGCGCCGTTAACCGCGCCCATCGTGCCGTAGACCGTGCCGCGCATTTTCGCGTCGGTCAGGTCGGGCGGGATGGCGCCGGTGAGCGTATCCTGCGCCGCGGCGAAAATTCCCGACACGACGAATACTATCGCCAGTATCGGGAATGTCGCCGAATGCCTGGTGAACAGCAGCGCGGTCGCGGCCGCTACCAATGCCTCGCAGAGATATCCGCCGGCGAGCAGCGGTATTTTGCTCGCGCGATCCGCCAGCGAACCGATGGGGAAGGCCGCTGCGGCGTAGACGATGTTGCGGATCACATAGAGAATCGCGGCAAATTGTGCAGCGCGAACCGGTCCGTGCGCGGAGCGAAGCAGAGTTGCGGCGGCAAGCGTCAACAGGGTCGGGGAGAAATCGCCCAGGCCGAATACCCCGATCGCCAGCAGAAATCGGCGGAAGGCGGCAGGCAGTTGCCGGATGGAGGCGACGAGCTTCTTCCGCGGCATCGGCTGTCGGCGCGTCTCGCGCACCATGAGCGCAAACGCCAGAGGCGCGCACAATCCCGGAATCAGCGACAAGAGAAAGATTAGGCGGAATGGCAGATCCGGCGGGGCTTTCGGGAGCAGAGACAGCAGCGCCACGCCCGCGAGCGGACCGACGATCGCCCCGACGGTGTCGCCCGCGCGATGAAATCCGAACGCGCGCCCGCGCACGTCGGCATCGACGGATTCCGAGAGCATGGCGTCGCGAAGGGATCCGCGAATGCCTTTGCCGAACCAACTCACCATGCGGCCGAGGAGAATCGGAATCCAGGTGACCGCCGTCGCGAAAATTGAGAGACCCGTGCCGGTGAAAAGGTATCCGAGCGCGATCATCCATTTGCGCCGGCCGATCTTGTCCGAGTAGTGGCCGGAGAAGAGTTTGAGGAAGCTGGAAAAGGCGTCGGATGCGCCTTCGATCCATCCCAGCGCCGCGGCGGCGACGTGAATGATCGGGAGGAAACCAGGCAGGACCGCGAGCACCATTTCGTAGCAGGCGTCGGAGAGCAGGCTGGTGATGGTCATGCCCCAGACGTTGCGATTGAGCCAGCGCGGCATCCCTAATATCGTCGTACGGCCGGGCGCGAAACGCCCTGATACAATCGAAACTGCAACTGAGTTGCGTCTATGCTGCAAACTTTCGTGATCACTCTGCGCGAGGGCGTGGAGGCCGCGCTGGTGATCGCCATAACCGTCGCGTGGTTGCACAAAACGGGCCGGACGGACCTGATGCCGACCGTTTATCGGGCGCTCGTAAGTGCCGTGGCTGCTTGCTTTGTGGCGGCATGGGCGTTCACGAAAATCGAATATAACGAGGACGCCTACGAAGGCTGGGTGCTGCTGATCAGCGCCGTTTTCGTCTTCAGCATGGTGATCTGGATGAACCGCCACGGGGGAAAGCTGAAAGGCGAAATTGAAACTCGTTTGCAAAAAAACACGAGCGACGGCGGCAGCCGGTCCGGCGTCTTTCTGTTCGTTTTTCTGATGATCTTTCGGGAAGGCGTCGAGACCGTTCTCATGCTCTTCGGCACGGTGCAGCTGGATACGTCGGGGATTCTCAACGTGCTCGGCGGGGTTCTGGGCATCGGCCTCGCGGTGCTGTTCGGCATCAGCTTTGTGCGCGGGACGATTCGAATCAATCTCCGGCAATTCTTCCGCATGACGACCGTGATCCTGATGGTGGTGGTCGTTCAGCTCGTCATCACGGGTCTGCACGAGCTTTCGGAAAGCCAGATTCTGCCCGCAAGCTCGCGCGAGATGGCGATCATCGGACCGGTGGTGAAGAACGAAACTTTCTTCTTCATTACGATCCTCGCGCTGGCGGGGGCGATGATCCTCCTCGAATGGCGCAAACGGCGCGCGCCGAAGACGGAGGGCTTGGAAGGCGCGGCGCTGCGCAAAGCGCGATGGTCGGCGCGGCGGGAACGCTGGTGGATGACGGCGGCCTGTGCAACTTCGGCCGCGTTTATTCTCATGATCACGGCGGAAGCGATCTACGCGCAACAGGAGACGGCGCTGTCGGCCGCGGTTCCGGTGGCGCTCGAAAGGGGCTCGGTGCGCATTCCGGTGGCGTCGGTGAACGATGGCGAACTGCATCGCTTCGCATTGAATGAGGACGGCGTGAACGTGCGCTTCATCGTGATCGAGAAGCCCGATCACACCCTGGCGACGGCGTTCGACGCCTGCCGGATCTGCGGGGCGCAGGGCTTCTACAAGAAAGGGAACGAGATCGTCTGCAAGAACTGCGGTTCGGCGATTGTGCCGGGGACGATCGGGACCAAAGGCGGATGCAATCCGATTCCATTGCAGTCGCGCGTGGATTCCGGCATGCTTGTGATCGATGAAGCGGCGCTCGAAGGCGGACGGAAGACCTTCGCGAAGAGTTGAGTCCCGATGATTTTTCGTTTTGTCCGCGAATCGATCCAGCGCGCGCCGCGGCGCAAGGCGCTGATTATCGCGGCCATCGCGATGGGGTCGGCTGTAGCGACGGCGATGCTCGGCGTCATGCTGGATATCGGTGACAAGATCAACGCGGAACTGAGATCCGAAGGCGCGAACATCACCGTCACCGCGCAGGCCGCGGGTTTGACCGGCGGGGTCGGCTCGATTTCGGCGGGCGCGGCGGGCGCGGCCGATTACATTCCCGAATCCGAAGTGCCGAACATCAAAAAGATTTTCTGGGGCCTCAACATCATCGGATTTGCGCCCGCGCTGGCGGCGCAGGATGGCGCGGTGCAGGTGGAAGGCGTCTGGTTTCGGCATCCTTATCCCACTCCGCAAGGGGGAACGCAGACAACCGGAATCGGCGCGGTGAATCCGGCGTGGCAGGTGCGGAAAGGGCGTTGGCCGGAAGATCTGCTCAATGAGGCGATCGCTGGAGAGGCTGTGGCGCGCCGCAATGGATGGAAGCCGGGCAGTGAGATCACAATTCTGGGTGAGCCGTTCAAAGTGGTGGGAGTTCTTTCGAGCGGCGATACGGCTGACGATCGCGTTTTGGTGCCGCTTGCGCGGGTGCAGGCGCTGACGCAGCGGCCGGGCAAAGTGGATCGCATCGATGTGGCCGCGCTGACCAAGCCCGAAGACGATTTCGCGCGCAGAGATCCGAACACGATGACCGCGAAAGAAAAGGAGCAGTGGAGCTGCAGCAGCTACGTCACATCGATCGCGTATGAAATCGAGCAGGCGCTGCCGGGCACAGTGGCGCGTCCGGTGCGGCGCGTGGCCGATAACGAAGGAAGAATTCTCGATCGCGTGGGCGGCCTGATGGAACTCATCACCTTGGTGGCGCTGCTGTCGGCGGGCCTCACGGTCTGGAGCCTCACGGCGGCGACTATGGTGGAACGGCGCGGGGAGATCGCGATCATGCAGGCCATCGGCGCGGCGCGCTCGGTTGTGGCGCTGCTGTTCGGGCTCGAGATCGCGCTGGTGGGTTTGGTGGGCGGGACCATCGGGGCGATTGCGGGGGTTGTGCTGGCGCATTACGTCGGCGCATCGGTGTTTAAGGAAGCGATTTCGGTCTCGTGGATTCTGCCGTTTCTGATCGTGCCCGGCGCGATGGCGATCGCGATCGCGGGCGCGGCCCAACCCTTGCGGCGCGCGTTGAGGATGGAACCCGCGGCGATCCTGCGCGAAGGAGTTTAAGTGTCGATCAACGGCTCGCAATCTTGCCCGCCGGTAGCGCCGTTTTTCCGTGGGGTCAGGCCTTCGGGCCTGCAGCCGGGCTTCTGCCCGGCCCGATACTCGGCAGAGTCTGCTATGCAACCCTCGGATTTGCCGGACGCCAGGCCGCCCGGAAGGGCGGCTGCAGCGCCGAAGCGCCGACCCCACAGAAAAAACTGATGTTCTGGACCTTGGTCGTACGCGCGTTGGAATACCGGAAACAGCGGCTGGCGCTGGCGTTCTCGGCTCTTGCGATCGCAGCCACGCTGGCGACGGTTCTGTTCGGCATCTACGGGACTGTAGAGCGCCGCTTCCGCGAGGAATTTCGCAGCTACGGCGCCAACATCGCCGCCGTGCCCGTGAGCGGAAAAACCGTCCCCATGAAGATGACCGCCGTGGCGGAACGGCTTGGCGCGGAAGCTGCTCCTTTCCTGATTACCTCCGGTCGAATCGGCGGGCAGCCGGTTCCGGTCGCCGGCTTTATTCCGGCGAAATCGGCGCAGATGACGTCGTACTGGCAGATGCAGGGCAGCCGCGACATCGGCCCAGGCGATTGCATCGCGGGTGAGCTTCTTGCGAACCGATTGAAGCTGAAGATCGGCGCCCAAGCCCCGCTCGAAGGTTCTCCCTGCATAGTGAAGGGCATTGTTTCGACCGGCGGTCCGGAAGACCAGGAGCTTCTCGTTCCATTCGACACTGCCGCGATGTTGGCGGGAGTGCGCGATACCGCCAGCGTGATCGAAATCC
>JASHSD010000296.1 GCA_030036985.1 Bryobacteraceae bacterium | reverse complement strand
AAATAGCTGGGCAGTTCTATGTGGTTCGGACACGCGACTTCAGTCGCGTCTTTTAATGTGGCGCCCAAAAACGCGACTGAAGTCGCGTGTCCAGTTATTTTTTGGACACTCCACCAGCTTCTATGCAAATTGACGATCGAACCGTCGCTTATATTCAAACCGCGCAAAAACACTTCGAGGATCTGAAACAAGTCGCGGCGCAACTGGCGGGCTTCCTCGTGCTGCAGGCGGCGGGAAGCCGGGAAGCATCGCCGGATCACCCGATGCTAGGTTCTGCGAAAGAACTTTACGCCAACGCCGCCGATGGCTTGCGGAGCCTTCGCGCAACACCGCGCTCGCGGGCGCACCACGAATATCTGCTCTCCGCAAGCGAGAAACTGGGCGTTGCGCTCGCTGCCGATGACCCGTTCGCCCCGCTCCAGTCCGCGTTCACCGAATTGCGCACGGCCTCACGCGCGCTTCCCGGTTTCGAAATGGTCTCCTTCGAGCAGTGCTGCTGTTACTCAAAATCGAGGGTCGTGTGAAGAATAACTACTCCATCTGGGTCGCCGAATTCGCCAACGTACCCAACTATCCGCTCAGCGGCCTGATTTACGGCGCGCACAATCAGGGCGTCGTCCGCCTGCCGTATTGTTACGTGGTCATCAAAGGCCACGGTCACATCGCCATGGTCGATGTCGGCTACAACCACAAGGAATACGGCGCAGTGCTCGCGACCATGTACGGCGCGCGCGACTGGCATCCGCCACGCGAAGTCCTCGCCGAAATCGGCATCGCGCCCGAAGACATTACCCACGCCTTCCTCACGCACGCGCATTTCGACCACATGGGCAACATCGAAGACTTCCCCAACGCGACCTTTTACATCCAGGAGCGCGAGCTTTCCAAATGGGTCTGGGCCATGTCGCTCGAGCGCCGCTTCCGCTGGCTGATGGCCGGCGTCGATCCGGCCGATATCCTGCGCACCGTCGAACTCGCGCGCAATGGCCGTCTCGTCTGCATCGATGGTGACCGGGAGGACGTGCTGCCCGGCATCGACATCCACGCCGCTCATGATACGCATACCTGGGGATCGATGTACGTGCGTCTCCGTAACGATCTCTCGCCCAACTCGAAGAACGCCTGGCTATTCGCGGGCGATCTGGTCTATATGCAGGAAAATCTGCGCGGCTACAAACCCGACGACCCCGAGTACATCCCCATCGGCTTCGCCAGCGGCAGCCAGCTCAAGCTCGTGATGACGATGGAAGAACTGGTGAAAGGCGTTGACGGCGACATCAATCGCGTGATCGCAATCCACGAAGACCGGCTCAAAGATATGTTCCCCTCGCGCCTCGCGCCCAACGGCGTCCGCGTGACTCAACTCGCGCTGGCCGATAACGAATCCAGCCGCGTTTAATCAGCGCCTGCGCAGCGACAGCCTGTATTGTCGCCGCTCGCCCGCTTCCTCGTACCGGCGCTTCTCATCCGCGGACTCGGGAATGACCGGGGGCACCGGGATGCCGCGCCCGTCCGGATCGATCGCGACAAACGTCAGGTACGCGGACGAAACGTGTTGCTGATCGCCGCGCACCAGATCCTCCACCCAGACCTTGACTCCGACTTCCATCGAGGTCCGAAACGCCCGATTGACGCTCGAACGCAGCCGCACCAACTGACCCAGCCGCACCGGGTGAATGAAATCCATGTGATCTACGGATGCCGTGACCACCACGTTGCGGCAATGCTTCATAGCGGCGATCGCGCCCGCGAGATCGACCAGATGCATGATCTTCCCGCCCAGCAGATTGCCGAGGCCGTTGGCGTCGTTAGGCAGCGCGAGTTCCGAATACTCCGATATCGAGTCGCTGACGCGGCGTCCTTCCACGGCGGCTTGCATGTTCACGCGCGGGTCCGCCACAGATCGGCGGACGCGCAGGCGCGCGCCTGCCGCTCCAGAGGATTCGTCGCTTCACCCTCCGGCGCAACGAGCAACGTGCCGACCGCCAGCGGATGATGATCGCGTTCGCTCGACCACGCCACCGTCGACACGCCGTCGCTCTCGGATTGAATCAGGAAACGAAATGCATCGGGCTCCGCACAGGCGGCATAGGCGCACGCATCGCGCGCGTATCCGGGATTGCAGCGCCGCCGGAGCGTGTCGACCGGAATGGCGACGCCGGGCTGAGCCGCGCAGCAGCCGGTCCACCCGTCTTCGAAATCCGAGAGCGGGGATGCGGGCAGGAACAGCGGACAGGCCATGATTTCGGTCTGGACGCTATAGTAGCAAGTGCGCATGGCGGCCAATCGTCTGGAAATACTTCGATCCATGGTGGAGCAGAACCCGAAGGACAGCTTCAGCCGTTACGGTCTGGCGATGGAGTACGTCAAATCCGGCGATCTGCTGACCGCGGTCGACGAATTCGTAAATCTGCTCGACCACAATCCGAACTACGCGGCGGCCTATTTTCACGGCGGGCAGACGCTGGAGAAACTCGGCCGCATCGACGAAGCGAAAGGCCTCTATCGTCGCGGAATCGAGGTCACCAGCGCGCTCGGCGACGATCACACCTGCAGCGAATTACAGGCCGCTCTCGATCAGCTGGGCTAACAAAAGGTAACAATGGGAAGTGAATGCTGTCACCCCTTTTATGTGCTCTTGGCCTGGTGTATGTCTTGGTAGAAATTGTCGTGATCGGCTTCGCGATGGGAGCGATGGTGGCTGTATTCACAGCCGTTTTCCGGGGCGAGCGTCAACCGAAGGTCATTTGGGATATTGCCCTTGGAGCTTTCGGCTCCGCCGCCGGATTTCTTATCTGTCCGATCGTGCCGATTCCGGAGAACACGGTTTACGAACATCCTTCAGCCGACCTGACACTTGTCGCAACCTCGAACCACTACCAACACCCATACCGGGTGGCGTTCGCAGTTGCGGCGCTGGCGCCGGCTGCATTTGAGATTTGGAGAGCGGTCCGGCGGAATTCAAAACGATCCACTGCCGCGTGACCGGTTGCACGCCCTCGATTGCGTGCGATAGGATGGCCCCGGTTCCCTATGCGTTCATCGATTGTGATTTTCTTCGCCGCGGCCGCCATTCTCGCGGCCGAAAAAGCGCCCGCGCCGCACACCACCTGGTCTTCCTACCTCGGTGCGCCGGACTCGGATCAGTACACCGCGCTCAAGCAGATCAACAAAAATAACGTCAAGGATCTCGAGATCGCCTGGCAGTATCCCACGGGCGAGCGCCCGAATTATCTCTTTAATCCCGTGATCGTAAATGGCGTGATGTATGTTCTCGCGAAGAGCAATTCCATCGTCGCGCTCGACGCCGCCACCGGCAAGGAACTCTGGGTTCATCCGAATCAGGGTGCCGTGGGAACGCGCGGCATCAACTACTGGCAGAGCAAAGACGGCGCCGACCGCCGTCTGCTCTACGTCAACGCCGGCTTCCTCACGGCCATCGATGCGAAAACCGGCCAGACCATCATGTCGTTCGGCGATAACGGCCGCATCGATCTGCGCACCGGCCTTGATCGCGATACCAGCCACATGCGCGCGCTACAGACCAACAACCCCGGCCGCATCTACGACAACATTCTGATCCAGCCACTGCCCGCCAGCGGCGCGTCCTACGATTCCGCGCCCGCGGACGTTCACGCTTATGACGTGACCACCGGGAAACTCGTGTGGGTGTTCCATGTGGTGCCGCATCCGGGCGAGGTCGGCTACGACACCTGGCCGCCGGACGCGTGGAAGACGGCGGGCGGCGTCCACAACTGGAACGAAATGACGCTGGACGCGAAGCGCGGCATCGCCTACATCCCGTTCGGCACGGCCCGCTACGATTTCTACGGCGCCAACCGCCATGGCAACGATCTTTTCGGCAATTCTCTCGTCGCTCTCGATGCGCGCACTGGCAAGCGCTTATGGCATTTCCAGTTGGTGCACCACGATCTGTGGGATTACGATATTCCCACCGCGCCCAAGCTTCTCACCGTGAAACACAACGGCAAGAACGTCGACATCGTGGCGCAGCCGACCAAGCAGGGGTTCCTGTTCGTGTTCAATCGCGTGACGGGCGAGCCGCTGTGGCCGATCGAAGAGCGTCCCGTGCCGCAATCCGACGTACCCGGCGAGCAGTCTTCGCCGACGCAGCCGTTCCCCACGCTCCCGCCCCCGTTTGCGCGGCAGTCGTTCACGGCGAAGGATATCGATCCCTACCTGCCGCAGGACGAGCAGGACGCCTTGCGCGCGAACCTTAAGACCTGGCGCAACGACGGCTTGTTCACGCCGCCGAGCTTCCAGGGATCGGTCGAGATTCCGGGCCATAACGGCGGGGCCAACTGGGGCAGCTCCGGCGTGGATCCGGCGAAGGGCATGATGTTCATCGTGTCCAAAGAGGCGCCGACGCTGCTCAAGCTGCAATTGCCGCGCCCGCCGGGGCGTGGAGGCCGGGGCCGCGGACGAGGACGCGGCGGCCGGGGCGGTCAGGAAGGCGGTCCGCCCGAAGCGGCAGCTCCTCCGGCACCTCCGCCCGCGCCCGAGCCGAATAACGACCCTCCTGGCATGATTCGCTACAGCGCGCCAGTCGACTTCGAACAGTCGCGGAGCAACGGGCTTTCGGAGATCGGACCGCCCTGGTCCCAGCTGACCGCATACGATCTCAATACCGGCACGATCAAGTGGCAGATTCCGCTGGGCGGCATCACCGCGCTCGAAGAAGAGGGCCACAACGATACCGGCGCGCACTTCCCGCGCGGCGGCGTCCTGGTCACGGGCAGCGGGCTGGTTTTCGTGGCCACGGCCTCAGACCACAAGATTCGCGCGTATGACGAGGACAACGGCAAAGTCGTTTGGGAGAAAGAACTGCCCACGGGTTCCGAGGGCGTGCCGGCGGCATATGAAATCGGAGGGCGCGAGTACATTGCGTTCTGCGTAGCCGCGGGCAACGGCGAGATGGCCCCGCGGATCAAAACCGATAAACCGGCCACGCCTCCCGGACCGGGCGCTTACGTAGTGTTCGCGCTCCCGAAGAAATAGCGCGCGGCGCGCTCCGCGTCCCGACGCTTCGCTCGGTTTGCGGACACGAGCACCGCTCGCGTGTAGGGCGGGATGGCATCCCGCAGCTGATTCCGAGAGGAACTTGCAAAATTCGCCGGCCTGAAACAAATCTTCGAGAAAATGTTTGATAGCAATCCGAATCCCG
>JASHSD010000295.1 GCA_030036985.1 Bryobacteraceae bacterium | reverse complement strand
TCCGCCCATGATGCCGGTCGGCTACAACAGCAATCTGCAGATCGTGCAGGGACCGGGCTATGTCGCGATCCTGCAGGAAATGATTCACGATGTGCGCATGATCCCGACCGACGGCCGCACGCACGCGCCGTCGAACGTCCGCGAACTGATGGGCGACTCGGTCGGGCATTGGGAAGGCAACACGCTCGTGGTCGACACCACGAACTTCACCAATGTGACGGCGTTCCGCGGATCCAGCGAAAACCTGCATGTGGTGGAGCGTTTCACGCGGACCGCTCCCGACACGGTGCTTTATCAGTTCACGGTGGAAGATCCGCACACATGGGCGCAGCCGTGGTCGGCGGAGATTCCGATGACGCAGATCAAGGGACCAATTTTTGAATACGCATGCCATGAAGGGAATTACGGCATGCCGAATAATCTGAGCGGCGCGCGCGCGGAAGAGAAGAAAGTGGCGGAAGCAGCCGCAGCAAAGAAGTAATCAAGGCAGGACGGGTATGACAAAGTTAGTTTGCGCGCTTGCGGGCGCGGTTATGTTGCTGGCCTCGTCGCCGGCGTGGGCTCACCATTCCTTCGCGGCGGAGTTCGATCCGCAGAAGCCGGTCAAACTGGTCGGCACCGTGACCGAGATGGAATGGATCAATCCGCATTCGTGGATTCACATGGATGTGAAGGGGCCGGACGGGAAGGTCACCAGCTGGATGGTGGAAGGGGGCAGCCCGAACGCGTTGCTGCGCCGCGGTTTCACCAAGGCTTCGCTGCCCGCGGGCAGCGTTATCGTCATCGAAGGCTACCAGGCGAAGGACGGTTCGAACCGTGCGAACGGACGCGACATCACGTTCGCCGACGGCCGGAAGCTGTTCCTCGGTTCGGCGGGTACCGGCGCCCCCGACGATAAGCCAGAGAAATGATCGCGTCAAAGGTTTTGCTTGCCGCGGCGTTGGGCGCCGCGCCGATGCTGTCGGCGTCGTGTGAGAGCCTTGCTTCACTGACTCTTCCGGACACGACAATCACTTCCGCCGAGCAGGTGGCGGCCGGGGCTTTCACCGCGCCGGCGGGCGGTCGGGGCAACCCGAACGCATACAAGGATCTGCCCGCCTTCTGCCGCTTGGCCGCTACGCTGAAGCCCACCAGCGATTCGGATATCAAAATCGAAGTCTGGCTGCCGATGTCCGGCTGGAACAAGAAATACCAAGCCGTCGGCAACGGCGCTTGGGCCGGCTCCATCGCTTACTCCGATTTGGCCAAGGCTCTGCGCGAAGGCTATGCGACGAGTTCGACGGATACCGGGCACACTGGCGGCAACGGCAGATTCGCTCTGGGACATCCCGAGAAGCTGGCCGATTTCGGATGGCGCTCGGAGCATGAGATGACGCTGAAGGCGAAAGCCGTGATCGCGGCGTTTTACGGCGAAGCGCCGAAGCTTTCGTATTGGGTGAGCTGTTCCTCGGGCGGTAAGCAGGGACTCAAAGAGGCGCAGCGCTTCCCCGCCGATTACGACGCTGTGGTGGCCGGCGCGCCCGTGGTCAACTGGACGCATCGCGCCGCGGCGGCGCTTTGGGTGGCTCAGGGAGCGCTGAAAGACGAAGCCCATATTATTCCCGCAGCCAAGCTGCCGATGATTCACCAGGCCGCGATTGCCGCCTGCGATGAGACGGACGGGCTGAAAGACGGCCTCATCGGCGATCCGGCGCGCTGCAAATTCGATCCCAAGGTTCTGGAGTGTAAGGGCGCGGACGGACCGTCCTGCCTGACTTCGGCGCAGGTGGAATCGGCCCGCAGGATCTATACGCCCGCGACCAATCCGCGCACCGGGGGGATTATTTCGGCGCGGTATGAGCCTGGGAGCGAGTTGGGCTGGCGCGTGATCGCGGGCGGCCCGAATCCATTAGGCGCGGCTGTGGACCACTTCAAGTTTGTCGTGTTCAAGGACCCCGATTGGGATTGGCGAACGATCAATTTCGACAGCGATATCGCGCTGGCGGATAAGGTCGACGACGGGACGATCAATGCGATCAACCCCGACCTGAGCGCTTTCACCGGACATGGCGGGAGGCTCATCATGTATCAGGGCTACACCGACACCAATATTCCTCCGGGCAACGCGATCACATATTACGAGTCTGTCGAGAAGAAGATCGGTGCGGCGAAGACGAGCGAGGCAGTGCGGCTCTATATGGCTCCGGGCATGAATCATTGCGGCGGGGGCGAAGGACCGAATTCGTTCGATATGCTCGGTGCGATGGAGCGTTGGGTCGAGGACAAGAGCGCTCCGGACGCGATCCTGGCTTCGCACAGCACGGAAGGTAAGGTCGATCGGACGCGACCGCTGTGTCCTTATCCGCAGGTGGCGAAGTACAAGGGCAGCGGCAGCATCGACGACGCGGCGAATTTTTCGTGCAGGTTGCCGTAGGTCGGCTGTGTAATAACGCTCCCTTGCGGTCGCGGCTCAGAACGGATCGCTCCGTCACGGCTCAGAGGGTACCCCGGCTCGGTAAAATCGTGGTTTTTCTGAGCCGCGAGCGTCAGCGAGCGGGTTATATTTCACTGAAGTGAGGCTTTTCGTTATTCTCGCGTCTTTGGTTTGTGCCTGCTCGGCGCTTGCCGACGAGGGGATGTGGCCGTTCAACCAGTTCCCCAAAGACGCCGTCTCGAAGGACCACAAATTCGACGTCACGTCCGATTTTCTGGATCGGTTACGGCTGGCATCGGTGCGGTTGACGGGCGGCGGATCGGGTTCGTTCGTTTCCCCGACTGGCCTTCTGCTGACAAACCA
>JASHSD010000294.1 GCA_030036985.1 Bryobacteraceae bacterium | reverse complement strand
CGTACTATTGCTCCCACGAGATTATGCCGATTCTTCATGAGGCCGGAGGTGGAGATGTGATCAATATCGGCTCTCTCGCCGGGGTGAACGCGTTCGCCGGAGGCGCCGCCTACAACGCTTCGAAGTTCGGGCTGGTAGGTTTTTCCGAGGCTATGATGCTCGATCACCGATATGAAGGCGTCCGTGTATCGCTCATTATGCCGGGAAGCGTGGATACCGCTTTTGGTTCGGAGAGAGCCTTGGGCGAGTCGAAAAAGAACGAGTGGAAAATCGCTCCGGAAGACATCGCCGAAGCGGTGGTTTGGATACTGCGTATGCCTGGCAGAACAACGGTCAGCCGCGTAGAGATTCGACCCTCCCGACCGCCGCGAAAAACATGAAAGGAATCACATAAACGGATTGGCGCCGCGCGTGCTGTTAAGTGGGTGTGAAAGCGGCCTGGTTGCCAAGCAATCGGTGGGGGAGAACAGACATGGTGCGACTCAATAAAAGACTGGATCCGTCACAAACGGGAATCGAAGCGGAAAAGCTTCATGGCGATCTGCGGAAGCTGGTGGTAGGCCAGGAAGAAGCGATCGACCAGATTGTCAATATCTATCAGACGTTCCGTTCGGGCATGACGAGTCCGGGTCGTCCGATCGGCAACTTCCTTTTTCTCGGTCCGACGGGCACGGGCAAGACGCGCCTGGTCGAAGCCACGGCGGAATCGCTGGTGGGCGATGCGCGCGCCGTGCTGAAGATCGATTGCGCGGAGTTCCAGCACAGCCACGAAATCGCGAAACTGATCGGATCGCCTCCGGGATATCTCGGCCACCGCGAGACGCATCCGCTGCTCAGCCAGGAAGTGCTGAATCAGTATCACACCGACAAAGTGAAGATCAGTTTCGTGCTCTTCGACGAAATTGAAAAGGCCAGCGACGCGTTGTGGAACCTGTTGCTCGGGGTCCTCGACAAAGCGACGCTGACCCTCGGAGACAATCGCCGCGTCGATTTCTCGAAGGCGATGATCTTCATGACCAGCAACCTCGGCGCGGCGGAAATGGGTTCGATTTTGCGTCCCAGCGTCGGATTCGCGACATCCGAAATCGAACGGCGCAGGGCGGCGGGCGAGACCGATGAAGCGATGGATGCGCGGATCTCCCGCACCGGCGTGGAAGCGGCGCGGCGGAAGTTCACACCCGAGTTCATGAACCGCATCGATAAGGTAGTTGTGTTCCGTTCGCTCGGCAGCGAGGAGCTGGGTAAGATCCTCAGCCTTGAACTCAACATGCTGCAGCAGCGGATCTTCAATTCCGCTGGCACTACGCCGTTCGTGTTCAATGTGACGACCGGAGCGCGCGCTTACCTGCTGCGCGAAGGCACGGATATGAAATACGGCGCTCGGCATCTGAAGCGCGCGATCGAACGGTCGGTGGTGCATCCGCTCTCGAATCTGATCGCATCCGATCAGGTCCACGGCGGCGACCTGATCCGCGTCGATTTCGACGAAGAGGCGGGCGAGCTCGTATTCGTGAAGGAGGCCGAGCAGATGGCCGCTTATGCGATGGTGCAGATGATCGAGTCGACTCCGGCGATGCAATCGGTCGCGGCCGGCGCGCCCGTGCTGCCGCTGGAACAGCGTCAGGTTGCGAACGCCAGGAGCCAGCGGACGCGTTAGATTTGGATTTTCCGGGAGAGTTTTCCCCGCGAGGCGGACCATCGGAGACGATGGTTCGCTTTTTATTTTGTGCGTCAATTTAAAGCCGTCATCTCGCGGGCGGAGGGTTGCGTCTCCGCGCTGAGGCCTTCGCGATACCGGAAGTCGATGACGGGAATTCGACAGGGCCAAGCTCGGCCTCGGCACATGAAGTGCGCGGCCGCCATGCTATCTTCATATGCAGGCGGATTCGAAGCGGGAGTAACTCAATGGTAGAGTCACAGCCTTCCAAGCTGTTGGTTGCGGGTCCGATTCCCGTCTCCCGCTCCATAAGAATCAATAACTTACAGAGAACCACCCGAAACCAATACTCCACAATACTCCGTTAGTTCACCAGCAACGCCGAATCCAGCCTGTTGACGGCATCGGCCATGCGGTCGAAACCGACGCGAGTATAGACGTTCTGATTCACGTCCAGCGTGTGCCCGAGCTGATCCGCTACCACCTTCGCATCCACTCCCTGATCGCTCATCAGCGAAGAGCAACTCCGCCGGAGAACCTGAAACGTGATCCACTCCAATCCCAGTTTTTCCAGCTTCGGCCTGATATGGTGATGACCCACGTTATCCGGCCGGAGCGGAGTTTTCCCGGTTTCAGAGGCGAATACCCAGGCTTCCGGAGAGGTATCCAGACAGAACGTCCGCCATTCCGCAACGTCGCTCAGCAGACTTGCGCTGAGCGCGGCCCTGCGAAACGACTTCGGAGACTTCGGCGTATCGACAACTCCCTGATAAACCCGCTGGCGAACCTCCACATAGGGCGGTTCGAGGTTCCTCCATTTCAGCCCGAATACTTCTCCGGGCCGCATACCGGCAATCCCGGCGAGCTTCAGCATCAGCCGTTCCCGAAGGTTCATCGCCGCGAAAGCCCGAGCCATCTCCTCCGCAGTCGCCACGCGCTTGACTGTGCGCTTCGCGTTCTGCGGCGTGAACAGCATTTCTGCGGGGTTACGCTCGATAAACCCTTCAGCAACGGCCAACCGGAAAATATGCCGGAGATCCCATCTGATATGACCAACAACACTGAACGACAGTCCGGCGGCGGCCTTTCGGTCCAGCAAGTCCTGTAAGCCGTCGCGACGAACCAGCCGGAGTTCCTTTCCCTCCAGTTCAGCAACAACGTGTTGCCCGATCCGTTGTTCCGTTGTCATCCGCGTTGAGCGCTTCCACTTTCTCCGACAGAACGGAAGGTACACGCCCCGGACGAAATCCCCGAGCAGTATAGTCCCGCTCTGCAAGTCATGCTTTGCATTCAACGGAGCCAGAATCCCGTCAAGAACCCCTCTGGCTTCCGTCTTGGTCATCTCTGATTTCCGCCCGAGCGTCTTAGTACGGCCATTTTCGCCATCCCTCCACTGCCCGAGCCAAACCCAAACACCCCCCTGCTTGCGAAGTTGGAGGCTTCCTTTCTGATACCGTTTACGCATCAATCGTTCTCCTTTCGATGCGTCTACGGCGTCACTTCCACACGACGCAATCATAGCAATTTCAGGCAGTGGCCGGCTCGTTTTGGTCCAGCCAATGCAGCAACGCCGCGAGCCGGATCAGCTTGCGGCGCCCCATTGTGATTGCCGGCAGCGGAGTAACGCCGCGCACTTTGCCATTGATCGCGTTGCACACATGCGCCTTCGAACAGCGAAGGCGGAGAGCGACCTCCGCAACGGTCAGAACCGCGGGAGCCTCAGACGATTCCATTTCACCTCCAAAAATAAAAAACGGGTGGCGCCGCGACACAGCAACGCGACACCACCCCAGCGTGCAGAAAGGGCGGCTAATCGAAACGATGCCCGGTGAGGGATGCCGGATACCGGTCCGTCCATAAGCCGCGGATGGGCGAACGAAGTCTTTACGAAATCCCGTTTACGCGATAATCGCCTCGCAGCGGGCGTTCAGCTCGCACATCTCCTTATCGATAGCCGCGCGGCGCGCCGGTGAGGCTGTGCCTCTCTCCAAGCGCAACCGGCCAAACTTCCGGGTGTTCTCTTTGAGCGCGTCCTGCTCTTTGGTTGAGAGGGACCGCTGTTGCATATTTGCTTTTTCCAATGTTTACTTGCTCCTTTGCTCTTACCTTCTGTTCCTACTTGCCGGTCCTTTCCGGCGTTCGTTTGGCGCGTTCCGCGCTTGCCCGGACACTACTGGTCACCGCGCTGTTGTGCGCGTACTCGATAGCCCGCGCGATTCTGTTTTCGGCGCCCAGTTCCGCGCCCCGTGCGTCGATGCTGTAGGAGTAGCTGTTATGCGTGGAGCCTAATCCCATCTTGCTGAGCGGCGTAACCGTACTCGCGTTCTTTGGCGTGATGAACTCGCCTTCGCCAGCCTCCGCAACCTGATAGATCATTCCGGGATCGGCGTCACCGCCGCCAGCGAACGATCCGCCGAAAATCTTGCCGATGAAGCCACCAACCATACCGCTGAGCGACTTCATTGCGCCGCCAACACCGGAAGCCAATCCATCGGAACCACCCGGAATCTTCATCGAAGAATCGTCGGAGTTGGAACCCGAATCGCCGGCGGAGCCACCGCCGGAGCCGCGCTTACCTACATCCACGACATACATCGGATTCGCCGGAGAACTTCCCGGATTGCCGCCACCGGGAATGTGAATACCGAACAGGCCGCCGAGCTTGCCGAGTCCCATCTGCATAGCGGACTTTATACTGCCCTGGGTCATGCTCTCACCGACACCCTGAAACGTCTTGCCGAACATGCTCCCGATGCCGCCCTTTTTGTATTGGGCCGGTGACCAGCTTCGCCATGTCGCCGGATACGCCATCCAGGGCCTGCTTCATGGAATCGTAGATGATACTGGCCGCGCTCTTTGCGCTTTCCTGCATTTCAAGGAAAAATGCCTTAACTCCGTCCGATGCGCTTCTAAGCTTCAACTCCTCTTCTACCGCCAGCTTGAGCCGTTGGTTTTCGATATCCCGGAGCGCCGTTTCCAGCTCCAGCGTGTCACCGTAATCTTTGATCTGTTGGCGCAAAACATCCTGTATCTGATTCAGCTTTTCCAGTTCGTCGCCATAGGCCGTGACCGTGCGCGCCGCCTCTTCGGTAATTTTCTGCTGATGGTCGGCATTATCGAGATTGCGCTCCGCCGCGATCTGATCCGGAGACGCGCCGTTATGCTTCATCTCGGCGTACTTCGCTTCCAGTCCGGCCTTGCGCTCCGCCTCCGCGCCCTGGAAAATCGCGGCCGTCAGACGTTCGGTTGCCTGAATCTTCTGATTGATTCCGGCAACCGCGGCAGCCGATGTGTTCGCGCGCTCCGCGTTGAACAGTTCGATTTCCGCCTGAATCTGCTCCTTGTTCGCGCCCTCCACAACCATCTGACGGAGCTTATACGCCAAAGTGATTTCACGGACTGCTTCCGCACCTTGAGATTGCACGGCCGCCAAGTCTCGCTCCAGCGCGATCTGACGATTCAGACTGTCAACCGCGGATGTCACCTGGTTGGCGTGCTGCGCATCGTACTCACGGCCGTATCCGGACCGCAGCGAATTCACATCCCCAGCATGGGATTTCATCCACGCCGAAT